>JAUXXY010000179.1 GCA_030684735.1 Bacteroidales bacterium
CTTTTCGCTGCATCCCCCAGGTTGACGGTGCCACCAAGGACTCAATCAACTATGTTGCCTATGTCTTCCGCAAAGAAATCAATTCGGTGACCGACAACCCAACCGTTTTTCCTGACAAGGACCTGGTGATCTCGGCTGGCAATTTTCACGGACAGCCACTGGCATTGGCTTTCGACAACTTGTGTATTGCCATGGCCGAGCTGGGCAGTATTTCTGAACGTCGCACCTACCAATTGCTCTCAGGTAAACGCGGCCTACCCCATTTCTTAGTGGCAAACCCAGGATTGAACTCAGGTTTTATGATTCCCCAATATACCGCCGCTTCGCTTGTGAGCCGCAACAAGCAACTATGCACACCAGCGTCAGTTGACACGATTGAGTCGTCGCAAGGGCAGGAAGATCACGTAAGCATGGGTGCCAATGCCGCCACCAAAACCCTTCAGGTGCTCGATAACCTGCGTTGTATCCTTGCCATCGAACTCTATAATGCAGCCCAAGCCCTGGAGTTTCGCCGACCCGCTGAAACATCTCCTGTGCTCGAACGCTTTATAAAAGCCTACCGCCAACGTGTTGATTTTGTTGACAACGACAAAGTAATGTACCACGACATTGAAGCCAGCGTTCATTTTCTTGAAGAAGTGAAATTAGAACTCCCGGGAGAAGATGTGAGTTTATACCGATTTTAATGGCTGATGTCTGCTGATTTAGTTTATCAATAAAGGGCTAACGTTCAAATGAAGCATTTTAGTTATATCCTGATTTTTTTACTGAGCTTGACAACCCAACAAATTTTGGCTCAGTACTATACTTATGGGCAGGATCCTTTTTCGCAGAAATGGCGGCAGTTAAACACAGAACATTTTCATTTGATTTATCCCGAAAAATGGGACACCCAGGTCTATAAACTGGCATTTTTCCTCGAAGCGATCAAAGACCCGCTAAGCAGCTCGCTGAACAGCAAAACTCGCGAAATTCCGGTAATCCTTCGTAATCAGACTATGCTCAGCAACGGTTTCGTGATATGGGCACCGAAACGAATGGAACTTGTCACAACCATTCCTTACGACAACCAAGCCACAGATTGGTTGCAACATCTGGCAGTGCATGAGTTCAGGCATGTGGTACAGGTAGAAGCCATCAATGTGTCAACCACACGCTTTTTCTCGAAAATCTTCGGGCAGCATATCACTGGTTCGATCGTTGGATTGCACATTCCCCTGTGGTTTCTCGAAGGCGATGCTGTGCTTGCCGAAACCAGTTTTTCGAAAACCGGCCGTGGCAGGCTCCCCTCTTTTTCGATGCCGCTCGCTGCCCAGGTGCTCGAAAAAGGCACTTACAGCTACGACAAGGCTACGCTGGGTTCCTACCGCGATATGGTTCCCAACCACTACATTCTTGGTTATAACCTGGTGGCCGCCACACATAGCAAATACGGTTTCGCACCCTTTCAGCGGGCCTTGAAAAATGTCGGTGCTATCCCATTTTTGCCGGGGTCTTTCTCCAGAGGGGTAAAAAAAGAAACAGGAAAATCGCTCCGTAGTCTCTATGATTCAACCATTGTGGAGCTGGAACAGGATTGGCAAAAGTCCATTGGTTCAGAACCGGTTTCGGTATTTCAACCTATTGAGGGTAAAAACAAATTGGATTACACCAGCTATTACAGCCCGCATTACCTCAATGACACTAGTATAATTACCATCCGCACAACACCATCCGATATACCAAGGTTAGTTAAGATCAACCACAGCGGCAAAGAGGAAGTGTTGTTCTCGCCCGGTTATGGCTATTATTCTAGCCTAAGCTATGCCAATGGATGGGCAGCATGGATTGAAATAAAATTTGATCCTCGCTGGGAATACCGAAACTACACCAATATCAGGGTGTTGGAAATTGCAACAGGTAAAAACCATCTGGTTACCAGAAAAGGGCGCCTTCAGTCGCCAAAACTCTCGCCCGATGGTTCGAAGGTGGCAGCCATTGAAGTGGATGACCTTAATCAATGGAGGTTATTGGTGTTTGACACATATAGCGGAGCAGAGCTATACAGAATAAGTGATTCTTCTATTCAATTTCTGAGTGAGCCCTGCTGGGATAGCAACAGTGATGCATTCATAGCCGTGGCTTTTTCGGAAGAAACCGGCAAATCGCTGGTAATAACCCAATTAGACAACCCTCGATTCAAACCCTTGTTCCATGCGGGATTTGTTGAAATCAGTATGCCAACGGTTCATAACAACATGATTTGGTTTACAGGCAGCTGGAGCGGGCGAGATGAAATATATGCCTTGGATTTGGATTCGCAACGTCTGTTCAGAGCTGTGGCTACCTCATATGGTGCAAAAGATGCAATTTTATCTTCCGACGCTTCAAAGGTAGTGTTCCTTGAGCTAACTGCTACGGGAAACAAAATTGCTGAAGCGCCAGCAAACCAGCTGAAACCTGTGGATGAAAAAACAATCGCCAACAAATCGCTGCGACTATACGATCGAGCGGTGATGGAGGAAAATTTCCTGGCTGAAGATATCAGGTTTCCCGACACAACTTATGAAACGAAGAAGTATTCCGCGTTCTTGAATCTGTTGCATTTTCACAGTTGGATACCGGCTTCGCTCGATGTGGATGGCATGACCGGAAAACCTGGAATAACAGTTTTTTCGCAGGATTTGCTTGGTTCAACCGTATTTGCGATGGGCTATGAACACGAGCCTTCCAATAGCGGCAACAAGGTATTTGCTGATCTTTCATTCAAGGCTCTATATCCAAAGATAGATGTCAGGTTCGAAACGGGAGCCGAAAACCGGTATTATAGGGCTCAAGACCAGTCGCTGGTTAAACTAAAAACAAACTTCAACAAAATCACCGGAGCCATTAGCCTGCCTTTATCCTTCAATCGCCACACTATTATTTATGGGATCATTCCGCGGGTTAGTACCTCCCAGGAATTTAGTTCATACACCTATCTCAACAAAAACTACGACCGCAGCTTGCAATCTCTTTCATATCGTTCCAGTATATACGCTTATCGTCGGATGGCTTTGCGTGATCTTTTTCCCAGGATAGGTTTCTCTTCGGCGGTTTCTTTCGGCCATACACCTTTTGCCGGAGGCAGTGCTTCAACAAGTATTGATGCCGGCACAATGAAGTCATTTGAATTCTCAGCTTTCCTTCCTGGATTATTGCGCCACCATAGCTCAAGGTTTTACTTCGGAACACAGGAAAGGGAACGCGGTAGGACCTATTTCAACGATGTCATCCGTTTTGCTCGCGGTTACACGAGCAGTCCTAACCCAACCTTGTCAACGATTTCGGCCAGCTATTCCCTACCCCTTTGGTATCCTGATCTTTCGCTCGGCTCGATTGTATATGCCAAACGCATGAGGGCAAATATGTTTTACGACCTAAGCCATTCACCGGTTGATGGAGGGGAGACAAGCTGGTCCTCGTTTGGCCTTGATTTGATTATTGATGCCCATCTGCTACGCATGCCCATGCCTTTTGAGCTGGGAGTTAGGGCCTTGTATCGCGTAAACGACAGAAAGATTGGGTTTGAACTGATCAGCGGTGTTGATTTCTACGCGGTAGGGCGCATGTTGGGAATAAACCGAAACATGCCACCCGCCTACTAAGAGGTTGATTATCTGATGCCAATGGTAGCCACCAGGAAGGTTTGCTGCACCATGGGATTATACACTACGGACACCCGAAGGGGTAAACTCAGGTTGTTCCCGACTAATAAATCTCGCGCCATGCTAATCCCAACGTTGGTAAGCCCTTTTTTGGTTTTGTGGTAGTAGCCAATAGTTGGTGTGTAGCCAGCAAAAATCTCTAAGTTGGTTTCCCCCAGCGATTTCATCCAGGCAGTTTCAATGTAAACTGATTTTGCCGGGTCGTTGCCATAGAAGTTGTATCCTGCCAAAAGCCTTACGGGTATCTTTTCTGTTCCTTTGAACTCAACAACTGTTTCAATTACGTGGCCGGTTTTCCCTTTCTGGTAATTGAAATAGTGGGGCGTTGCGGACGAAAAATCAAAATAGAAATAATCCCAAACCGAGATTTTAAGGCTTCTCCATTCATAGCTCACAAAAAAATCTGTTTCCATCCATTCGAAGGGATGCAGGGTTTGAGAACCCCAGGCACCAACGCTGAAATTGGAATAATTTAATTGAATAGAGGGCTGTGTCGAGATACCCGGCGAAAGCACCAACCCCCGCCA
>JAUXXY010000266.1 GCA_030684735.1 Bacteroidales bacterium
CATAAACGGCTGGCATGTAAGAATTGATACTGAGGGTAATAGATATATCGGTGGCTTATTTGTTAATAATGACCAGGCATGGCCATTTGTAGCCAAGTTTAATGCCTGTGGTGAAAAAGTCTGGTGTAAAACACTATATAAGCAAGCCTATCTACATGGTTATGTGACAGGAATGGTAATAAATAAAAACAATGAAATTATTGTGTCATTGAATTATTCTACTGCACAATTAATTGACCGGATTTTCCTGACAGGGTTCAATGAAGATGGTGATGTATTATGGCAAAACGTCTATGCCTCGTTCAGCAATTACCCATTGCTTAGGGGTCCAGTAATATACAGTATGATAGAGCATAACAACGAGTATTATCTTTCGGGCTATTGCTACTGGCCATATCCAAACAACCCCAGCCATGTTTTTCTCAGGCTTTTCTTTATAGGTATTGATAGCTTGTTTAATGAAAAGTGGATATTGCCTTTCGCTCCATTAGATGCAATATGGGGCGATGCTTATAAAACTATTCCACTGAATGATTCTGTATTGATGGGAGTGGGTTTAAGAAGAACTATTGCTGGGGGAGATGGTCTGTTGGTTTTTTATAATATAAATGGAGAAGAACTTGGTTACAATCAAATCTTTAGCGCACAAATCGCGCCAAATATAATATCTAATTATCTCACTGAAATTGAAAGAATAGATGAAACAACCTTCATAGCATCAGGATTTTATGAGCCGGTGTATTCCAAATTCTATAACATAGATTTGGTAACTGACACATCTGCCGTTTTGTTTAATCTTAGTCTTAAACCAAATGCAATAGGTTTTCCGAATTTAATTAAGACATCAGACAACAATTACGCAGTAGCCACCGAAATTAAAATAGGTAGTGCTTTGAGCGACATCTATTTTTATAAGTTCGACCAAAACCTCCAGTCCGTTCCTATTGATACAACCCCCCGTGTGTACGACAGCCTGTGCCCCCACCCTATCCAATCGGGCACCATTGATATAAGCGATTGCATGATGTGGGTGGGAACTGAGGATATCCCCACACCGGATATGTATTATGCAAAAATCCGAACAATCCCCATCACCGCATATCCAAACCCTGCCACCGATAACATCACCTTTGCCTTTGAGAATACGGAGCATCACAAAAACATAGTGCTCAAATGCTATAACCTGCTCGGGAGGCAGCAGTACGAAACGCATATTGCCAAAGGGCAAAAAGAAAGCACCACCCATGTAAGCTCCTGGCCTGCCGGTATGTATGTGGCGGTGGTGTATAGCGAGGGCAGGCCGGTGGGACGGATGAAGTTTGTGGTGCAGTAGGCATGTGGGCGGCATCTGGGTTAATCCCGAGATGGCGATGCTGGAATAAATGATCATTGGCTACTACCAGAGATTATAACCTGAGGCCTCCCCATTACGACACTTGATCTATGGTGTTTCATGGAAATGAACATCGTAACACCAATTAATGTACTGTTAGAAAAGCCAAGAAAGCAGCATTGATAAAAGCTACCGATCTTCGTTGGGTTTTTCAACCTTCGGATAACGGATTACTGTTTTTTTCTTCCATTGACCCATGCGGAAGTAAATGAATGAGAACACAGCGCCTATTGCCCAACCTGTGGGTATGGCCCACCAGATGCCAACGGCCCCCATGTGACGCGAAAGAATCCAGGAAACAGGAATGCGAATCACCCATAATGCAATAAGTGTGATGAACATAGGGAAGAGTGTATCGCCGGCACCGCGCAACACACCGCCTATCACAAACATGGCCGAGAACAGGATGTAGAAAGAGCAAACAATCAGCAGGTATTCGGCACCGATGGCTATGACAGCAGGATCATCGGTGAACATTCCCATAAGCGTTTTGCGTAATAAAACCACCAGCAACGAAACAGCCAGCGAGACATAGGACGACATTTTGAAGGTAGCCCAAAGGCCACCGCCTACCCGTTCCTGCTTGTTGGCCCCCAGGTTTTGCCCCACATACGTCGAAAGGGCTACGGCAAAATTCATGGCTGGCAAGGTGGCCAGCGAATCTATCCGGAGTGCAACACTATAAGCAGCCACCGTATCTGTTCCAAAATCATTAACAATACGATAAAGCGCCAGCATACCCATTGAAACAAAAGTTTGTTGCAGGCCGGATGGCACCCCGATATTGATGCTTTTGCGAAAAATCTGGCGATCGAACTGAATCTTTCGCCAGGATAGATTAAAAATCGGATGTGTATGGTTCAGATAGATCACGGCTGTGATGAAGGCGCCACCCTGCGAAATGATGGTGGCGATGGCTGCTCCCTCGACTCCCCATTTAAACACAACAATGAACAACAAATCGAGTAAAATATTTGTAATCGTGGCGATTACAAGGAAGTAGAGCGGGGTTTTGCTGTCGCCCAACCCACGTAGGATGGCGCTCGTAGCATTGAAGCCAAAAAACAGGATGATGCCTCCCAGGTAAACATTAAAATACGACAGGGCTTGTGGCATTACATCGGCGGGGAGTTTAATAAGTTCGAAAATCTGACGACTAAAAGCGATGCCTAAGCCAGTTACCACTAGAGAAGAAAAAAATAAAAACACCCACATTGTGTCAATAGAGCGCCGCACCTGCTTCATGTCTTTGGCTCCAAAGTATTGCGAGATAATGATGGTGGAACCCGAAGCGATGCCAATTACGAAAGAGATCAGGATAAAGAGCAACGGAAAGGATGCCCCAACGGCGGCAAGGGCTTCCTTGCCCAGGAAGTTGCCCACGATGATGCTATCCACTACATTATAAAGCTGCTGAAACACATTGCCTATGAGCATGGGAGCAGCAAATTGAAGGATGAGTTTTCCGGGCTTTCCTTGGGTCAGGTCTTTCATTGACTGGTTTTGGCAATGTATCAATTAATCAACAAATGCCAGGACTAATTGTTAAAAGGGCTGAAATTTTTTAGTTTTGCAAAAATCCTTTTTTATTCGATCAATATAACACCATGAGAAATTTTAGAGCCCTATTCTTTGCCTTTGCTGCAACCACTCTCGTTTTCACCGCTTGCAGTCCTGTCAATCGTGTTACCAAAAGGTTATCGGGTGACTGGGAAATTACAAACTACGAAGAACGAAAGCTCGATAAACCAGGTTTCGCTTCGACTTACATCGGCACCCTCACCTTGAATCCTGATCAAACAGGAACTCGACGTTTATCATATGATAGTTGGGGTGCAGCAGTGAACGACACAACAAGTTTCACGTGGGTCAACACCGAAAATATTGTGACCATAAAAAGTCAAGGTGACGAAGAAACAAAAACCTGGATTATCATTGCGCTAAAGAGGCACAAGTTGAAATGGAAATCAACAGATGGTGCTGGCAATGTGCAGGTAATGATGATGAAAAGACTGAAATAACCAACTTTTGAAGCCTGAATATTTCGCAAAAATCGTCTTTTTACAAGCCATATCACTACCTCATTATTTTAATTATCATCACCCATACTAATTGAGTTTCGATAGAATGGCAGACCAGCAACTCAGGCTTCCTGTTCGATCAACTCCCTGGCTTTGGTTTCAATTTTTGGAAATAGCATGTACGCTTTACCAGCAACCTCATTTACTAAGAGGCTTATCTCCTGTGAATCAGGGGTGCTTTCGATTTGTTCGAGTTTTCGTAGTATTTCGGTGATCCCTGTTGCTTTCAGGTGACCAAAAGAGGTGAGCATTTTATGTGCCAAGGCACTAATTGTCTGATAATCATTGTTTCCCAGGCTGCTTAGCATCATTCCGATGTTGTGATTGCTTTCGGCAACAAATGAGTTGAGTATCGCTGCAAGGGCTTGCTTGTTCCCTCCTGAAAATCTCTCGAACTCATAAAGAGCAAACTCAGCCTCATTTTGTAAAATATCTTCTGTTGCCAACCTTTCGACATTCATGATCTGATCGAAGCC
>JAUXXY010000003.1 GCA_030684735.1 Bacteroidales bacterium
ATGTATTTTGCCACCCTGACCGAAGTACCCATACTTCAAGGCCTCATTGCTTCGGGCATGGGCAAAGGCCCTGCATTGGCGCTGCTATTGGCTGGGCCTGCATTGTCGTTGCCAAACATGTTGGTGATTAGGGGTGTGATCGGAACACAGAAAACATTGGTTTACGTTGGTTTGGTGGTGATCATGGCAACCATATCGGGATTGATTTTTGGGTCTATTTGACTGAAGAACAGGGAGTCAAGAATAGAAGTGGACGAGGACAAAATCTTATTTTGCAATCTTTCCTGGGTTAAGATATATCCATTCATTATACCCACCATCGTATATTTTCACATTAGGATATTGCAGAATGGCGTTTAAGGCCAGAAAATGCAGGCCAGTTCTCACGCCAGAGCTGCAATAGAGTATGATTTCCTTGTCCTTGCTGATGCCTTTTGAGGCATAAACTTTCTCTAGTTCAGCTTTTACTTTAAGCATGCCATTGGCGTCGAGTAGCTCTTTGTACTCGATGTTGATGGCACCAGGCAGGTGGCCTTTGCTGTTATTCTCGGCTCCCTTGAATTCCCCTGGTGAACGGGAATCAACAAGTACTGTGTTTGCTTTCGGTGATGAAACTTCCTGCGCTGTGGCCATATACTTCTTCACAGGAGCAGCAGTAAAAGTAGTTTTGCTGATGGTTGACGGATTGCGTGTGACAGGCTTGCGTCCTTTTTTCCATGCTTCCATTCCGCCATCAAGCATCTTTACATCCTTTGCGCCCAAATACTTGAGCAGCATATACATGCGGCTGGCATAACGTCCATCAAACTCGTCGTAAACAACGATAGGGGTTTTTTCAGTAACACCTTTTGCTCCAAAAATTTTTGCCATTTCAGCATCATCAACCAGGATCCCTTCAGGGGTGCCTGCTTTATCGAAACTGTTGTAAGGTAAACTTATGGCACCGGAAATATGCACTTTGGCATATTCGGCCTCTGTTCCGGCACTGATGATTACAAGACTTGTATTCTGTAAACCTTTTGCGAGATCTTCAACCGAAATCAGATCCTGGGCAAAAAGCGGACTAAGTGTTAATGCATATGCCAGTAACAAAAATGCTCCAATTTTATTCATATTAGTTGCTTTTAGGTAATTAAAACACTATCTGAAACTGGACAACCAGCTCATCATTTTTTACTTCAAACTTTTTTTCAGCTTTATAGAGATAATTCACCTGCATACGGGTCCAGTCGTTAAACCAGTAGTTCAGGCCAAATACCATAATTTGCTCGTAAGCATTTTCCTCATTCAGGTTAGTATTCCAGTTTTCATACCTGAATACAGGTTGGATATTCCAGGGTGTTTTATACATGGCTGTGATATAATAGCCACTTCTTCTCAAATCGCCCGATTTGATTTCGGGAGTACCGCCACATCCTCCACCAACTACATACGATCCTTTGTCGTTGCCATAAACATATTCCCCAATAATGTCGAAATTTTTATGTTTGAGTTGTAGGTCGAAAGCCCATCTAAATCTTTGATCTTCATCGGGTATGGTATCGACAAAAGGTGGATGGGTGCCATATTGTACTCCACCACCGATTTTAACAAAACTTAAAGGCTTTAAAACAACACGGCTGTGAATTGTTTTTCCAAGGTTATTATCGAAAACACCCTTTCCGGTTCCATTAGTCAAAGCCAAGCTATAGGACAAGAGATTATCTTTAAATGAACCCGAAACCATAACACCCAGGTCACGATCAGGGCTGACAAGGTCATTAACAGTCGATGTGCGATAGATAGTATTCAGTTCAGAACATGGTGTGCTCATTTCGAGTGTGAAAGGCGATTTGAACTGGCCAATCGAAATTTTCGCAAATGAAAATCGCTGGTAAGAAATGAATGCATCGAGCAAAAACGGGTTGCTGTCTTTGAAGGCACTTGTTTCAATTACTGCATAATAAAGAAAATCGTAAGGAATCAGACCGGTTACCCCAATACGTGCACGGTTGAAAGTAAAAGCATTCCTGGTTCCGTCGCCTGTAAATTTCGTCTCAAATTGCGGTTGAATAAAACCAAAAACTGAAACACCTTCATCGCTTTTCGGGGGTGCACAGCCCTGTGCAGATACAAGGTTTGGGCTAACAAGCCAGGCAAGGCCTGCAATTATTAGAATTCGTAAAGCTTTCACGAGAATTGTTTTAAATGAATAATTATTTAATAAATACCTAATTCCTCTCTAAAAAGTGTTTCTTGCTGATATCACAGTCCCGCACTTGCGGGATCGCAGATTTTTAACTTATTGATATTCATTGTATTAGATTTGCGATTGTCTGCGTAATTCCTGCCCACCATCGCAAGGTAGCTCACTGGAAGGCGGGTGCGGGAAAGATTAACTTTCTGATTTTTTATAGTGGACTCATTACCTTAACTGCGAATTACATTCTTTTAAGAATTGAAGCCCCTCGCAGTGTTTATGCAGCGAGGGAACCTCAATTATTGTGTGAAAGTAGTACCTTAGAAACTGAGGTAATTCACTCCAGTTCTTGGCGTTTTAAGGAACCACTGGAAAAGTCCCATTCTCAACGGGCCACTTATTTGAGGTAAGCGCGGCGTTGGCAAGTCCATTTACACCCCATTGCATACCCTGAGCGTTGTAACCCAGTACTTTTAAGTAAAACGATACCGCAGCCGAAGTCTGGCCCGTCCAGCAATAGTTCACAATAATTTTACTTGGGTCAAGAAAAGAAACTTCATTATTAGCCAAAGTCATGGGATTAATTCTGTAAGCACCTTTGATATGCCTACCGCCATTGGTTGTAACATTGACAACAGTCCAGTAATTGTTTACGAAATAATTACCTGGATTGGCCAACACATCGGAGGGCTGCACAAACTTCGGGCCTTCCTTCAAAACAGCTAGGATTCTTTCTTTCAGGATATCGGCCCCGAGGGTATTATCGCTATTGATAACAGGGATTTTTTGCGTAACATTGGTTGCAACAGAAGGCGGTGTTTCTACATAAGGTATCCAATTAGCATGTGCAGGTGTAGTGCCAATATTTGCGATTTTCGAAGTCCATACATCCGTTGCAAGATTCCATGCACTCATTCCCCATTTCAGGAAAACAGCAGTAGGAAATGCGCTCAAACGCAAAGCGGGAACAGCAAAAGCCGCTGTTTGACCGGAATAGCAAACAAGGATAATTGTTTTGCCGGCTGGCACTTTTGCTGCCTCGGTTAGTAAATTTTCGAGTGTAGAGTTCACAGCACCTGAAATCCTTTTGGCACCATAATCAGCAGCCGAACGGAGGTCAATGATGTAATAATTTGCGATGTTAGTGTTCAGCGTTGCTGCTGTAACAGCCCAGCCTGTTGCATGCATGGCAGGAAGGTCGAAACTGGTACCTTGTGCCTTCAGGTAATCTGCAAGTACAGTGTACTTGTTTGGTTTTTCTTCTACCGTGTCTTTACATCCGGTAAATAGCACGGCTGGTATAACCAGCGCAATGAACATGTAACTTAAGAACTTTTTCATAGTTTTCATTTTTTGGTTTTTGATTAATTATTTATTTATTTAACAGCTTCCGGATTTAGCGGGCTTGTCGCTCTGGCCAGAGAGTTTGTCGAGGGCCTTTTCAAAAATTTCAGGATAAGTGAGCTCCCAATTCTTATACCCGCCTGAGAGCACAAAGGCATTGTTATATCCCAGCTTCTTAAGCGATTCGGCGGCCAGGGTACTCCGTTGGCCTTTCAGGCAATAAAGAATGATTTTTTCGCCCTTTTCAGGTTTGTACAGTCCGGTTTGATCCCAGAAGATCGAATCCGAAATATTGAACTCAAGGCTACCACGCGGAATATTCACTGATCCCGGGATAAAACCATGATAGTGCTCCAATTCCTGCCGAACATCAATAAGGGTGTAGGTTTCGTAGTTTTCCATCAACCAATGCAATTCATCGGGGGTGATCATGTTTACGTTTTTCATGGCTTTTGCCACCATCTTTTCAGCCGAATCGTATTGCTCGCTTTTGTTGCACGAGCCAAGCAGCATCAAAGCAATGACTATCAGAGAAAGTTTTTTCATTTGTCAGATATTTGTTGAGTTAATTCTTGTTTTTCAGTTATCGCATGATCACTAACCCCGGTAATCATTTCTTTAACATGGGTAGTGACTTTTTTACCAGTTGTGGTCATATATAAATGTATGATTAGGAAAACGATCACAAGGAAAGCAATCACGGTGTGTGTGATTGCTACGTTTCTCAACATGGTGCCGTCAATCGGATTCCCAGGATAGCGAAAATACATGTAAAGCAATCCGGTAATGATTTGTGCGGGAAATGCCAGGATAATCAAACCCAAGTAAACAATGCGCTGAAGCGGGTTGAATTTGTTATCAAAGGTTTTGTCAGCATGGGGTGAGGGTTCATTTTTTAAAATGCCCGATGTGTAATAACGAATTTGTTCTCTGAAATTTTTGCGCGTAGGCATATAATTCCTCCAGTGTCCTACCGCAAACATCCAAAAAATCGTGAGGGCAGTTAAACCTATAAATGCCCAGGCAGAAGTATTATGCAAGCGTACTGCAAAATCAAATCCGAAAAGTTGAATATTGCCATGAATCTCAAAACCGGTTATCAATAAGATGACAACCAAAGCCATTTGAGTCCAATGCCAGAACCGTTCGAATTTTGTATATAGAATATTGATTTCCATGATGACTGATAAATATTTTTGTTGCTATTCAGGCTCGGTTGTAAGGTCAAATTTATGATGGCAAATGGCAAATGGAAAATGAAGAAAGAACGACTACAGTGTGATAAACCAATTTTCCATTTTCCATCTTCATTTTGACATATTTCCTGTTATTAACTGCGTTTCCTGCTTATGATTCTTAATGCCCCGTGGGTGAATACGCCTATCAATGTCAGAATAATAATGGTCAATCCTCCGAAATCTGCTACCTGTGAATAATCACGACCCGGAAGGTAGAAATCGTTCAAGTTAGCTAAACGGCCATTGTTTCGGATATGGCAATCGCTGCACTTAAGCGATTGCTCTTTGGGCGAAACCATGTGATTCAGAGGCCAATAGACCTCGGTACTCACAAACTCATATTTACCACTATACGGCCTTTCATTATACGCCATACCCAACTCAAGTGAGCGATCCCAATCAAGATCCTGCCAAAAAGCGCCTTCACCTTTACTTTTGGCAAATACTTTTGCATGCAGAATTGTTTTATACTCACTATCAAATGGTTGTTTACCACGATGAATCTTGAGTGGCCATATTTTTGAATCCG
>JAUXXY010000013.1 GCA_030684735.1 Bacteroidales bacterium
ATGTATATCTTGCTTGTAAAGGAGTTCCAGTCAGAGAAGAATGTTAAGGAAGTGGCAAAAAAAATCGGCCTCGAATACGTACATCATCAAACAATCACAACAAGCGACCGCAAGTATGGTATTGAAGAAGAGCCTGAGGAAATACTGATCAAAAGTATCGCCCCTCAACTGGGCGAAAAACCAGCATCAAAACAGGACGATCCGAAAAAAGAAACCGCGAAAGAGCCCACCACTACTGCTTCCGTTGAAACCGACATCAATAAGACAACACCACCGGCTTTAAAACCCGAACAAGAAAGCTCCTTCATTGACTCGGCGCCTGAACCTGAGACTGATAAAACGTCACTTAAAATACTTGGGACAATTGACCTTGATGCCCTGAATACCAAAACTAAGCCTGCACGTAAAACCAAAGCCCAAAAAGAAAAAGAACGACAAGAAAAATCAGGCAAAAAAGTTGCAGCTCCTTTATCAGATACGAAAGAGTTAACACCTAAAGTCACAACAGTTGCACACCCTGACGAAAAGCCAGGAAAAGAACAACCTACAGATGAAGAAGCCACACTTTTGGTTAAGCCACCCGTTGAGGAAGCAATTGATCCCAAGTTCCTGAAACGAAAAAAGATTATCCTCGAAGGCCCCACCATTGTGGGTACCATAGACCTTGACAGTATGAAAAAGCCTGAAGTCAAAAAACCGGCTGCTTCATCGGCTGACACCAGGTTGACAAGCGAAAGGAAGAAAAAACGCAAGCGCATCAAAAAACAGGCCGAAGCACCTGTAAAGCAAGCATCAGGCGATAGATTCCGTTCTAAACCCACTGATCAGAGGGGAAGAACAACATTGCAGAAAGTTGAACCAACCGAGGAAGAAATCCAACGCCAGATCAGGGAAACGATGCAGCGCCTTAGCCCGTCAGGGAAGACCAAGGCTTCGAAATATCGCCGTGAGAAACGCCAGATGGTCAGCCAGATTAAACAGGAAGAGATTGAAAAGGCTGAATCCGAAAAGAAGATATTGAAGGTAACAGAATTTGTTACTGCCAACGAATTGGGCAGCATGATGAATATTTCGGTAAACGAAATCATCAAAGCTTGTTTTAGCCTGGGCTTGGTAGTGTCAATCAATCAACGTCTCGATGCCGAAACATTAGTGCTGGTATCCGAAGAATTTGGGTATTCAGTTGATTTTGTAAGTGTTGATGTCCAGGAAGCATTGCAGGATTCCGAACTCGACTCCCCCGAAGACTTGGTTGAGCGTCATCCGGTAGTAACAGTGATGGGCCACGTTGACCATGGAAAGACATCCTTGCTCGACTACGTCCGCCATACCAACGTTATAGCTGGCGAAGCAGGTGGCATTACTCAACATATTGGCTCTTATGAGGTTACACTTGAAAACAAAAAGAAGATTACCTTTCTCGATACTCCTGGCCACGAGGCCTTTACGGCTATGCGTGCCCGTGGAACCAAAATTACCGACATTGCCATCATAGTAATTGCCGCCGACGACAACGTGATGCCACAAACCAAGGAAGCCATCAACCATGCCCAGGCGGCTGGCATCCCCATGGTATTTGCCATCAATAAAATTGATAAACCCAATGCCAATTCCGAGAAGGTGAAAGAAGAACTTTCGAAATTGAATATCCTTGTCGAAGATTGGGGTGGCAAATACCAGAGCCAGGAAATTTCTGCCAAAAAAGGCACCAATGTTGACCTCCTGCTCGAAAAAGTATTACTCGAAGCCGAGCTACTTGAGCTGAAATGCAATCCCAAAAAGCTTGCCCACGGAACCGTGATCGAATCTGCACTCGACAAAGGAAGGGGTTATGCAGCCAAAGTATTGATACAAAACGGAACTCTTAGGATTGGCGATGTTGTGCTGGCAGGCACCACCTATGGCCGGGTGAAAGCCATGCTCAACGAACGTAATCAGCCAATTAAAGAAGCCGGCCCGGCACAACCCTTGCTTATGGTAGGCCTCACAGCAGCGCCCCAGGCCGGCGATCAGTTCAATGTGCTTACAGACGAAAGAGAAGCCAAGAACATCGCTACAAAACGCCAGCAACTTCAGCGAGAACAAGGCTTACGTACCCAAAAACACATCACACTCGACGAAATTGGCCGCCGCATTGCCCTCGGCGACTTCAAAGAACTGAATATCATAGTGAAAGGCGATGTTGACGGTTCGGTAGAAGCACTTTCGGATTCGTTGCTGAAGCTCAGTACCGAGAAAGTGCAGGTGAATGTGATTATGAAAGCCGTTGGGCCTATTACCGAAAGCGACGTATTGCTTGCCAGTGCTTCCAATGCCATCATCATTGGATTCCAGGTGAGGCCTTCGCTGCAGGCACGTAAACTGGCTGAGGCCGAACAGATTGACATACGTCTGTATTCGATCATCTACCAGGCCATAGACGAGATCACTGCAGCCATTGAAGGTATGTTGGCACCTGAGTTTGAAGAAAAAATCACCAGCAACCTTGAAGTGAGGGAAGTATTCAAAATTACAAAGGTGGGCAATATCGCGGGTTGTATGGTACTCGACGGAAAAATTACCCGCAATACTAAAATCCGTCTTATCCGCGACGGAATCGTGGTTCACACCGGGAAACTTGGCTCACTAAAACGATTCAAAGATGATGTGAAAGAAGTATCTACCGGACAAGATTGCGGTTTGAACGTTGATAACTACAACGATATTAAAACTGGCGACATCATTGAAGGATACGAAATGGTGGAGATAAAGAAGAAATAGTTATCCCGGGTTCACGAAACGTCAATGCGCACGCTGAAAGTCCCGTCCATACGGGGTGCGGGACTGATTTTCCGCTTAGCATTCCGGGAGTAGAGGCGAATGGTGTGAGCAATCATATCATTATTATTTTTGAGCCATTATCAATAGGGCTTCTTTAATTTTTTATATGCTGCATGGAATGGATTTATGAAATATTAAAAACCAAAACTGTGGGCATCGCCGGCTGTGGAGGCCTGGGTTCAAATTGTGCAATGGCCCTTGCCCGAGCAGGTGTTGGCCGGTTGATTCTTGCTGATTTTGATGTGGTGAGTGCCGGCAATCTGAACCGTCAATATTTTTTTCTTGATCAAGTAGGGAAGCTCAAGGCTTTTGCCCTAAAGGAAAACGTAGTCAGTGTCAATTCCAACGTCAAGGTCAATGCCTTTGATATAAGGCTTTGCAGCAACGATGTCATTGAAGTGTTTCGCGATTGTGATGTAATTGTTGAAGCGTTCGATCATGCCAAAATGAAACAAATGATCATCGAAAGCGTTCTAAGCCAGATGCCTCATAAATATATTGTTTCGGGCATTGGACTAGCAGGTTGGGGCGAAAATGAAACCCTCGCGACGTATCATTTTGGTAAATTGATTATATGCGGAGATATGGAGCGCGAAATCAGCGAAGACTTGCCGCCATTCGGGCCACGTGTGGCCATCGTTGCCAACATGCAGGCCAATGTAGTGATAGAAATTCTATTGGGGAAAATGACCGAAACGCCTAAATGAAGACATAGGCCTTCACCAAATTACTTTAATGATAAATCAGATATCTATGAAAATCACCCTCAATAACATGGCTGACGAATTCGATGCCAATGAAATAACCGTGGACCAACTGCTTGCATTAAAAAATTTTACATTCAAAATGCTAGTGGTAAAACTCAACGGACAAGTGATCAGAAAGCACGAGTTTGAAACAGTCACCATTAAAGACGGGGATGAGGTGGCAGTGATCCACCTAATAAGCGGAGGTTGATTCACACACTATAGCACCTCGGCTACTACGAAGGTGCTGCCTCCTACAAAAATCAGGTCATCTGGGTGGGCACTCTTGATGGCAACACCATAAGCTTCCTTCACCGAGCGATGGCTTTGTCCTATCAATCCAACCTTTGCAGCCTCGGCAACAAGTATGCGCTCATCGAGACCACGAGGAATATCAGGCTTGCAAAAATAATATATGGCATCGTCGGGCAATAATTCCAGCATCGAGTCAATATCTTTGTCGTCCACCATACCAAAGACAATGTGTAGTTGTCTGAATGTAAGCTTTTTAATTTGCGCTATCACCTGAACAAGACCATCCTTATTGTGTCCAACATCGCAGATAATCAAAGGATTTTTGCCCAGCACCTGCCAGCGGCCACGTAAACCTGTGCGACGCACCACCCCCGAAATTCCTTTGGTAATATGCTGATCACTTATGTTGAAACCCTTCTTTTTCAACACTTCGAGCGCCGTGAAAACGGTAACCAAGTTCTGTTGCTGATAGTTGCCCGCTAACGGCATAGATAGGTTCTTGTGTAATATCCTGTTTTTGTGATAGATATTATATGAAGAACCACTCTTTTCAGGATTAAATACCCCTAGTATTTCAGCGCTGAAAAACTCATCGGCAAAGTAGATTGGTGCACTCATTTCGTTAGCCTTGCTGATAAAAACAGGCGCTGTTTCGGGTAGTCGCTCTCCGATTACCACAGGGGTTCTTGTTTTGATGATGCCGGCTTTTTCACGAGCAATCTTCTCGAGCGTATTGCCAAGAAATGCCATATGATCCATGCCAATATTAGTGATAACACTCAACGCTGGTGTCACAATATTGGTCGAATCGAGCCTGCCCCCCATGCCTGTTTCAAGCACTGCAATGTCCACTCTTTCGTGGCCAAAATAGTCGAATGCAAGTCCAACCGTCCATTCAAAGAATGAAGGCTGGATGGCTCTAAATTCTGTTTTCCAAAGATTTACAAATCTAACCACTACAGGTTTTGGTATCATTTTTCCGTTAATGCGGATGCGTTCACGAAAATCCGTTAGATGTGGCGAAGTGAAAAGCCCCGTTTTGTAGCCTGCACTTTGAAGCACCGAAGCAATCATATGCGATACGGAGCCTTTGCCATTGGTTCCGGCGATATGAACAGATTTGAATTTTTCGTGAGGCTGACCCAATAATTGGCACAACGCGATAGTATTACCTAAATCGGCCTTGTAGGCTGCTGCCCCAATACGGTGAAACATCGGGAGCATGCTATGTAGGTAGTCGAGGGTCTGTTTATAAGACATACCGTTTGAAGTTCGAGGGTCAAAAGTCAATGTCAGAGGAATGAGGTTATAAGGTAGAGTGCGAAAGCTGGAAAGAATGCGTTATTTTTATTTTCAGCCCGATAAAACTAATTTAGCCGAATGAAATTGTAGGTAATGGTGCCGATTTGTTCTTCGGTAGCGTTGGGATTTGGGCTGAAACGTGCCCGCATGGCGGCATTTTCGGCTGCGCGGCGCAAGATGGGATCAGCAGTAGTTGTGCCGCGGGCACTACCCACAACGCGTGTTACAACACCTAACCTGTTGACATAGATGGTAACAACCACACGCCCTTGGTCGTGCGAGGCATAATCAGGTTTTGGCAAAAATGTAGCCGACCTGCCTTCGAGGCTGAATGAGATTCCTTCGCCGGCCCCGCCCTGTCCATCGTAGTTGCTGCTGGATGTTGACCCAGTGGGCTGACCCTGATCGCCGGGCTGCCCTGTGATACCCTCATTCTGGCCAGAGGAGGTTTGATTTCCGCTACCCCTGAATATGGCCCTCGGATCCACCTTTGGTGGCTCAGGTTCGGGCTCAGGTTTAGGCTGAATCGGTTTTGGAGGTTCAGGCTTGGGCTGAGGTTTGGGTTCTTTCTTGGCGGGCAGCGCAATGGTTTCTTCCTGCTGTTGTGTGACCAAGTCTTCGACCGAGCTTGGTCTTGAGGTTTGTGGAGGTGAAGCAGCCTCGGGTTGGGATGTCGGTGGCTGCGGCCGCCCCATACCTACTTCCGAATAACCAAGGTTCACCTCTACCCCTTCCTCACCGGGTAATGGCAATGGCGTTTTCAATGCAAGGAAAAGCAGTATCAGCACCAAAATAGAATGAAACACAATGGTGCAAATGAGGGCATAACTGCGGTTCTTTTGCTCTTTGTTCATCGCTTGGGCCGGGTAGCTAAAATAACTTTATGCTTGGTTAGATTTTTTTCATTCACAATGTTCACTGCATCAATCACCGAAACAATGTTTTGTATTGGAACAGTTTGATCAGCACGTAGTACTACCGTTGCCTCCGATTCGGGCAATAAAATCCTGATGAGTTCTTCTTCCAGCAATCGCTCATCCACCGGTCGGTCTTCGAGAAAATACTGGTAGCTTTCGTTGATGTAAACCGTAATTGTTTGTTTGGCCATGGCCTTGCTACTGCTTTCGGGCAAGAGCAACTTGATGGCGTTAGGAGCCACCAAGGTTGAAGTGAGCATAAAAAATATCAGCAACAAAAAAACCAGGTCCGACATGGACGCCATACTGAATGCAACACTTCTCTTATTTCGGGTTTGAATAGCCATTGTTCTGATAATCTGATTTTTAATTAGCCCTCAAGACTCATTTTGCTGGTTCGTGCAACAAATCAATAAACTCAGTGGCTCGAGCTTCGAGTTTAAATACCACCTTTTCGACCCTCGATACTAAAATATTGTAGCAAACATAAGCGACGATACCCACGATAAGCCCGGCCACAGTAGTAACCATTGCCTGGTATATGCCGGTTGACAGCAATGCGATGTCAATGTTATTGCCGGCCATGCTCATGTCGTAAAAAGCACGCACCATACCCATAACGGTTCCCAAAAAACCAAGCATCGGTGCTGCACCTGCAACGGTAGCCAGCCCGGCAATGTTCTTCTCGAGCTTACCAACTTCGAGCTTTCCAACATTTTCGATGGCGGTGTTGATATCATTAAGCGGCTTGCCTAAACGAAGTAGGCCCTTTTCGATCATACGGGCAATAGGGGTTTCGTTGTTTCGTGCCAGAGTCAGGGCTGAGTCAATCCGTCCGTCGTGCATAAAATCGCGGATGTTGTTCATAAAATTGTGCTCTTCCTTCGAAGCCTTGGAGATAACCAGGTAGCGTTCGACAAAAATATAGATGGCAATGACAGAAAGTAACACAATGGGTAACATAATCCAACCTCCTTTCAAAGCCAATTCCCAGAGCCCAAAACCAATGTGCGTAGGCTGATCCATCAGGTTAATAGTTTCCTGAGCACTGCGTACTGCAGGTTGCTGAATTTGAAGAAGCTGAAACATAAACAAGCTTGCCATAAATTTTTGTTTAACGATGTAATTTAAGTAAAAGGCATAATTGCCGACACTCTATAAGCTGGATGTTATAAAATCTTTGATGCTGATACAGATAACTCCAAACCCCAGAATTTATTATTTATCTGTAATTACCCAAGTTTCGCAGTTTCTGAAGGTGTTATAAATACTGAATAAATGAGTTTAAAAAAGCAGCATGGTTGTTCGCTAATTAAATGAAATTCACCACCTTAGCAGAGTAATCCAAACTCAACAACCATGCTAAAGTGCAAAAGTATAAATAAGTTGTCTGAATTTAAAAACGGTTTTACTAATTGAACTTACATTTTCTTCTGGTTGAGAAACTTTTTCTATCCATCTGTTGGCAATTGAATAAATAATATATTTGCCCAAAATTCAACCGGATGTTCTACCGCGTTTTTTTCTCACCTCTTCAACTGAACATCTGGGCTTGGTGGCAAGCCCCCACGGCTGCCTATATCCTATTATAAAACCCCCTGGGAGCTTTTTGCTCTGTTGTAATCAAATGAATTATATTGATTTACAAATTTTTATCCGGTATTTCCGGATTCAATTACTTTTTTATCACTCATAAAACTAATTTCACATGGAACGAAAAATAAACTTATCCGAAAACGAAATCCCCCGATTCTTTTACAATATTGTGGCCGATATGCCCAACAAACCTTTGCCTCCTCTGCACCCAGGCACTAAACAGCCCATCACTCCTGATATGCTTGAGCCACTATTTCCACGCGAACTCATCCTGCAGGAAGTCTCTGCCGAGCGCTACATCGAAATTCCCGACGAGGTACGCAAGATTTACGCTCGATGGAGACCCACACCCCTGTTTAGGGCCTATGGGCTGGAGCAACTGCTCGATACACCGGCACGTATCTATTACAAATATGAAGGGGTGAGCCCCGCCGGCTCGCACAAGCCCAATACAGCTGTGGCGCAGGCTTTTTACAACAAAACCGAGGGTATCCGCCGCATAATCACCGAAACGGGTGCCGGGCAATGGGGCACCGCCCTGGCGTATGCTTGCCAACTCTTCGGCATGGGATGCGAAGTGTTTATGGTGAGAGTGAGCTATGATGGCAAACCCTACCGCCAGGTTATGATGAATGCCTTCGGAGCGCAGGTGCATCCTTCGCCCTCGCCCATTACTACTGTCGGGCGCAGAATCCTGGAGGCTGATCCTAACTCCCCGGGTAGCCTGGGCATAGCCATCTCCGAAGCCATGGAGCGTTCGGCCAGCGATCCACACACACATTATGCGCTTGGAAGCGTCCTC
>JAUXXY010000015.1 GCA_030684735.1 Bacteroidales bacterium
ATGTAGGTATGTGGAGTGCTTTAAAGAAATTTCAAGTCCAAAGCCCCAAATTCCAAGTTCCAAGTTCGAAAAGCCAGAGATGTTGTCGTTTCATATCTATCGTTTCCGGCGAGTTCTTAACAATTCGCAGATACAGAATGACATCCAGTGCAAATTGAAGTAACCTATCACACAAATCTTGTTTCATTTTTATTTACCAATTTCTTTTCCATTGGAATTCAAACCTTGGTTTTTGGAATTTGAGACTTGGAATTTGAGACTTGGAATCTTCATCCGAAAACAATTTATTAAGTTAAACAATATCAGCACACTAAATTTTCATGCGTGTTTGTGCTCGCGCACTATCATGGGTGTTTCATTGAAGACACGGCTTATTTTAAGCCTTATAGAGCAACTTTCTTTAACAGGTAATATTTTCCCGGAAAAATTCCGGATAAGATTATCGCCCTGTTCAGGATAATTCATACTCGCATCCCGTCACGCACGTGCGGGATCGGGATTAGGTTTGTGAATTATCCGGGTTAATAATACAGGCAATGAGAATCTGTCTTATTTCCCTGTAAACTCCTAAAAAAGGATGTTATTGGTATTATTCCTTACGATGATCACGATGCCCGAAAAAAGTCAGGGCATGGTTAGTAATTTTCACATTCAACATCTTTTCGATGGAGAGTTGTATCTCGTGAATCCTGGGATCGCAAAACTCAAGTACTTCTCCGGTATCAAGGGCAATAAAGTGATCGTGTTGTTTGAATTTATATGACTTTTCATATTCAGCCGACTGGCTGCCAAACTGGAGTTTGGTAACAAGATTGCAATTTTGTAACAAATCAATGGTATTGTAAAGTGTAGCGCGACTCACCCGATATTTATTGTTTTTCATCCTGAGGTAAAGCGTTTCAACATCAAAATGACCTTCGGTTTCATATATCTCACGTAAAATGGTGAATCGCTCTGGAGTTTTGCGATGCCCATTACACTCAAGATAATAGGTAAATATCTTTTTTGTTGCGTCGAAGGTAGCGCGTTCAGTTTCCCTTGTCTTGGTCATAGCCATAGTGTCTAAATAAAACCGCGATAAAATTAAAACATTTGTTCTTTATTTAGAACAAATAAAAATACTTTGTTCTTGGCCGGGTTGGAAGCTTTATTATACGTTTCCCGATCATTCAGTTATTCGTTCGATTCGTGTAACTTTTTTGACGTCTTTTATTTTGCGTAAATCTTCCATCACCTTACTTAACCCACTGGTGTCGTGGACATAAAGCATCACCGAAGCCTGCGAATATTGCCCGGAAGTATCCAATGTAAAAGATTTTATATTGATTTTATGTTTGCCGGAGATATGGCCGACAATATCAAACAAAAGGCCAGGACGGTCAATGGCCGATATCTTTACACCGGCGAGTACTGAAATGGGCTCTGAGGTTTTCCACTTTGTTTTCACTATCCGGTTGCCAAATTTCGAGCTAAGCTGTATAGCCTCGTTGCAATTGGTCCGATGAATGTTGATGGTAAGGTCGGGCAATAGAAAGCCAACTATATCATCGCCAGGTATAGGATTACAACATTTTGAATAGGAGTATCGTACAGTAGAGTTATCATCGCCCAGCAACAATGCTTCCGGGGTGCTTTTAATTTTTTCGGCCAGCAGCATGCTTAAGGGCTTAATATCATTAGATTTTGATTTGGAAAAGGAGCGCGTTATGAAACCCAGCCAACCCGACTTATGTTGATCCTGGCAACAGGTCTTAACATCTTTCATAGTAATGTCGCCACGTGCAACATAATAATATAGATCGGTTGGGCTGCTAATACTTTTAAACTCCATAAAACTGTTGCGGTTATGGCGCGAAAACTCAACATCCAGGTTTTTGAAGTATAGCATTAATTTTTCCTTGCCTTCAGTACGGTATTTTCTTCTTTCTTCTTTAATGGCATTTTTTATCTGTAACCTGGCACGAGCAGTAACCACCCATGTCATCCAGATTTCCTGAGGCTTCTGCTTCTTCGATGTAATAATCTCAACCTGATCGCCACTGCGCAACTGATGATTGAGCGGCACCAGGCGGTGGTTCACCTTGGCAGCTATGCATGAATTTCCGATTTCGGTGTGAATGGCATAGGCAAAGTCCATCGCTGTGGATTTAGCAGGAAGAGTGCGCAATTCACCCTTGGGTGTGAACACAAAGATTTCGTCGGAAAAAAGGTTAAGCTTGAAATCATCAAGAAAAGCCAGTGCATTTGAATCGGGTGATTGCAACAAATCGCTTATGCGCATCAAGTAACGATCAAGCGGAGTGAGTCCTGTATCCGAACCGTTGTTTTTATCCTTATATTTCCAATGGGCTGCATAACCACGCTCGGCAATTTCGTTCATGCGACGCGTACGTATTTGAACCTCAACCCATTGCCCTGTATGACTCATTACGGTTGTGTGAAGCGATTCATATCCATTGGCCTTGGGGGTTGATATCCAGTCGCGCAAACGTTTTTGCTGCGGGCGATAATGATCTGTTACGATGCTGTAGGCCCTCCAGCAATCTACTTTTTCAATTTCCGGAAGGCTGTCAATGATGATACGAACGGCAAAAACATCATACACCTCCTCAAAAGGGATTTCTTTCTCCTTCATCTTCGACCATATACTCGAAATGGATTTTTCACGTCCTTCCATCGCATAGATGACTTCATGCCGCCCAAGTGATTCTTTTATGGGTATTACAAATTCATTGATAAACTTTTGTCGGCCTGCTTTGGTTTCGTGAAGTTTACGGGCTATTGATTTATATACTTCCGGTTCCGTATATTTCAGCGAGAGATCTTCAAGCTCACTCTTAATTGCATATAACCCAAGTCGCAAAGCCAATGGCGCATATAAAAAGGCAGTTTCCGAGGCAATTTTAATTTGCTTTTCAAGAACCATGCTGTCGAGTGTGCGCATATTATGTAGCCGGTCGGCCAACTTTATCAAAATAACCCTGACATCATCAGATAAGGAGACAATCACTTTCCTGAAATTCTCTGCCTGAAGTGAGGGTATATTAATGTCGGGAATATCATCAATCTTTGTAAGTCCGTCAATAATGCTTGCGACTTTGGGTCCAAACTGCTGTTCAATGTATTCTAGCGTAAATTCCGTGTCTTCCACAACATCGTGCAGCAAAGCACAAATCGTTGCCACAGGGCCCAGTCCGATTTCTCCAGCCACAATTCTGGCTACCTCCAGTGGATGATACACATAAGGTTCACCGGTCTTGCGACGCGCATTGCTATGTGCAGCCAGGGCAAGGTTGAATGCTTTGCGTATATCATGTTTCTCTTTCACGCTTACTGAGGGTAGTAAAGCTTGCAAAACATCCCTATACCGTTTCAGGATTTCATGCTTTTCAACCTTTAAATCAACTACATACATAAAGGACAATTATGAAGATAAGCTAATTAGTGCGCATACAAATTTAGACATAATTCCATTAGTCAAATGTAAGGACGGTCAGTTGTATCAAAGAAATGGGATTAAAAAAAACACAGGTCGAAAAAAGTTACTATTTTTGGGATGAAAGACCCCGCTATGAAAAAATGGTTATTCTTATTTCTTATCTGCCTGTTAGCGAGCACAATATATGCCACACACCAACGATCGGGAGAGATTACTTATATCCATGTGTCGGGGCTTATCTACGAATTTACGGTTGTCACCTACACCTTCGCTCCTAGTCCTGCCGACCGTCCGGAACTAGAAATTAAGTGGGGTGACGCAACGTCAAGCACCATTTATAGGGTAAACGGCCCGCCAGGTTACAACCCTGCCGGTATCTGGGTGCCTCATGTCGGAGAGATAGTAGGTCCCAATATCCGGAAGAACATTTACACCGGCAGGCACACTTATCCGGGTGCTGCCACATATACCGTCTCGGTCGAGGATCCCAACCGTAATGCAGGGATTATTAACATCCCCAACTCTGTGGATGTACCATTTTACATCGAAACCATATTTACGATAAATCCGTTGATTGGTATAAACAACTCCCCGCAATTGCTCCTGCCTCCCATTGACGTTGCTTGTGTAGGTTTTATATTTGTGCACAACACCGGGGCCTTCGACCCTGATGGCGATAGCCTGTCGTTTAGGTTAGTAACATGCAAGGGTTTGAGCGGACAACCCATACCTGGCTACTCGCTGCCAGAGGCAACAAATTCCATCGGTATCAATCCGGCTACAGGCGAATTTATCTGGGATAGGCCAACCATGCAAGGGGAATTTAACCTTGCTATTCTCATCGAAGAATGGCGTTATGGGATTAAAATTGGTTCAGTAACCCGCGACTTGCAGGTCATCGTGGGATCGTGTGACAATAATCCGAATGCTCCCATCATCGCTGCTCCTGGCGAAATATGCATTGCTGCAGGCGATACTCTGATTTTCAAGGTCGTAGCAACCGACAACGATGGGCACGTCATCACCCTCACCGGCTCGGGACAGCCCCTGTTGCTTACAAATAGCCCTGCCACATTTCTACAGCCTGTTGATTCGGCTCAACGTGTTACCTCCACTTTTCGGTGGGCTACCAATTGCGGACACATTAAAAAAGGGCCTTATCAAATGTTTTTCAAAGCCCAGGATAATGGCACCCCAGTGAAATTAATTGACGTGAAAACTGTAAACATTCTGGTAGTTGGCCCTGCTCCCAAAAATCTGATCGCGACCCCGATAGGTAATCGTTTTGAGCTAACATGGAACAAAAGCAACTGCGACAATGCCATCGGATATAAAATCTACCGAAAAACCGGCCATTCATCTTTCACACCGGGTAACTGTATTACGGGTGTTCCTGCGTCATCAGGTTTTCAATTGATTAAGGAGGTGTTTTCCAGAGTTGATACTGTATATAATGATATGGGAGGTGCACAGGGTTTCATCCACGGTCTTGAATATTGCTACCTGGTAACTGCTATCTTCCCCATTGGTATCGAAGGTTATGCCTCCAATCAAGCCTGTGCATCACCCAGGCGCGATGTGGCGGTCATTACAAATGTCAGTGTGCTGAACACCTCAAATACGGAAGGTTCGGTTTATGTAGCTTGGTCGAAACCTACCGAACTCAATCTTTCTCAAACTCCAGGCCCTTATAAATACATAGTCAGAAGGTCCCCAGCCTCTCAAACTATCTTCCAAGTTGTTGACTCATTGCCTTCACTCAACG
>JAUXXY010000040.1 GCA_030684735.1 Bacteroidales bacterium
ATAGATAATAAAAATTATTTTTAAAATAACTTATTTTTTCTATTCAAATAGCTATATTAGCAGCCATTTTCGACCAAATGAAATTTTAATCTTCCTTTTTGTAGAACCCTCATTAAAAATTCTATGACCATGAAAAAATCAACAATCATCAGTCTGCTGTTCGTGCTTTTGTTTATCGGAAAAAGCATGGTTTCGACGGCTCAAAACAACCCGGCGCCCGATCAGGCGCAAACCACTCCTTGCGGCGATGCCAACATGGACGGCAATGTGAATGTGCTGGATATTATTACCATGGTCAATCACATCATGGGCAGCAATCCCACGCCGTTCTCGTTTGCTGCTGCCGATGTGAATGTAAGCGGATCAGTTGATGTGCTCGATATTATTTCAGTCATCAACATGATCATGCAGGTACCCGGCTTGGCATGCCCCTGTAGCCCCATAGTAATCGACAACGATGGGAACAATTATGGCACCATTAAAATCGGAGAGCAATGCTGGATGAAGGAAAACCTGAAAACCACCAAATACAGGGATGGCACGAACATTGAGTACCCGGGCAGCAACAACACCGCCTGGGAAAACAACACCACCGGTGCTTATGCCTGGTACAACAACGATATTGCGTGGAAAGACTTATATGGTGCACTATATAACGGGCATGCTGTTTTTAATGCCAACGGCTTATGCCCCACGGGCTGGCATGTGCCAACCACTCCTGAATGGGCACAATTGACCAACTTTGCCGGCGGCGAAAGTGTGGCAGGTGGCAAGCTAAAAAGCACTAGAACCGCCCCTACGGCACATCCAAGGTGGGACAGCCCCAATGTTGGAGCAACTGACCAGTATGGCTTTGCGGCGCTTCCGGGCGGTTACAGGACCTATACGGGAACATTTGTCTATATGGGCGATGATGCTGATTGGTGGACAGCTACTTTGCAATACGGGTGGGCTGCGCATATTATTGAAATTTCCTCCGACTGGGTGGATGTCTTCCCCAATATCTCCGCTTTGGAGGATGGATTAAGCGTTCGCTGCATGCGCGATTATGCCGGACAAGTTACTGCACCTGAAGTTATTACAACTCCTGCTACCAATGTCAGCAGCTTTTCAACAACGGTGGGTGGCAATGTAATTTCTGATGGTGGTGCCCAGATAACTGATAGAGGCATTTATTGGGGTACGGATGCCAATCCGCGACTTTCAGGTGGGTACTTATCCCTAGGAAATGGTACAGGTGCATTTCTGGGTTCTCTTTCAGGGCTCGCTTCAAACACAATTTATTATTTTATTGCTACTGCCACCAACATCGCAGGAACCGCCTATGGCGAAACAAGGAGTTTTACGACTCTGTCCTCCACATTTACTTGCAGCACTTCAACAATAGAGGACATTGACGGCAACACTTATAACACTGTACTCATAGGCACCCAATGCTGGATGAAGGAAAACCTGAAAACCACCAGATACCACAATGGACCGAGCATTGCCTACCCGGGCAGCGACAACACAGCCTGAGAAAACAACACCACCGGAGCGTATGCGTGGTACAACAACGATATTTCGTGGAGGAACCTGTACGGTGCCCTTTACAACTGGTATTCCGTAAACAATGCCAGCGGCCTTTGCCCAACGGGCTGGCATGTGCCCGGCTATGCCGAATGGACCACACTCACCAATTTTGCCGGCGGCGAGAGTGTGGCAGGTGGTAAGTTGAAAAGCACACGAACCGCACCCACGGAACATCCAAGATGGGATAGCCCAAATACAGAAGCAACCGACCAGTATGGATTTTCGGCCCTTCCGGGTGGCTACCGCGGCTCTAATGGCAATTTCGGCTACGTTGGTAGCAGCGGTCTCTTGTGGAGTGCTACCGAGTACTCATCTACGAACGTCTGGTACAGGAGTATGACCTATGAATACGGCAGCGTGTTCCGGCCCAACAGCTACAAGACATACGGGTTCAGCGTGCGTTGTGTCAGGGATCAATAAAAAACCCGCATACTGCGGGATTACCGGGTGCGGAAGGGGGAACTTCCCGAAGAGTCAGCATAAACTTCTCGTCCCTTCTGTTCATTTCATGCAATTCGATTCTATTGTGCGGATGAAGGGACTCGAACCCCCACGCCTTTCGGCACCAGATCCTAAGTCTGGCGCGGCTACCAATTACGCCACATCCGCTTGCGTATTGCGTTGCAAAGATAGAAATATTTTGTAGCGGTCAGCGAGCACTTTTGTATGGTTGCAAAGTCCGGTCTCTCAGGCGCAGCGCTTCGTAAAACACCTCATGAATTTTCTGACGGATATTCAACTGGCTTAGTGTGTTTGGTGTGGCGTTTGGATGCACCCTGTTTGAAAGGAATACATACACCAGCTGTTTGTCAGGGTCAACCCAGCAATAGGTGCCCGTAAACCCGGTATGCCCATAGCTTGATAAACTTGCCGATTTACACGTTGGCCCATTATCCTGTGGTGTTAATGTGGGCTTATCAACACCTAAACCCCTGCGGTTGTTATTTAATGGAAACTGTGTCCGTGTGAATTCGCTAATGATTTCAGGATCAATAAACTGAATCTCACCATACTTACCCTGGTTTAGCAACATCTGCATGATGGTTGCCATATCGTAAGCCGACGAAAACAGGCCTGCATGGCCTCCTATGCCACCCAGCATGGCTGCCCCGGGATCGTGCACATAGCCATGAATCATCTGTTTGCGAAAAACGATATCGTTTTCAGTAGGAGCTACTCGCGAAAGTGGCACGTGTTTGTAGGCATTAAAAAAAGTATTGCCCAACCCTAGTGGTTTGTAAAAGCTCGATGCTAGATACTCATCAAAAGGTTTATATGATAGTTTTTCGACAATTTGCTTCAGCCAGTAAAAACCCAGGTCGCTGTAAAGATATCCATGCCGGGGCCGTGATGGCGATGCTACAATGCTGTCGAACATGACCCTGGGATAATTGTTTCGCAGAAACAAGTTTTCAGCTACCTCGATGCCATAGCTATTTTCCTTTTGTGATTTATATAACTCCGGAGCGGGGTTTTTATCAATAAGCGTTCTTAAATAGAAAGGTATCCATGCCTGTAGTCGTGCCTGGTGCGTTAGTATGTCTCTGATGATAATATTGGCTTTGTTCGTTTTTTCTAGTTCAGGCAAATAGTGGCTCACCCTTTTATCAATATCCAACTTGCCATCCTGGTGCAAACGCATGACCGCCAACGTAGTAGCCGCAACTTTAGTAAGTGAAGCTACATCGTAGATATCATCGGATTTTACGGGATTTATTCCCTCGTATGTGTGATGGCCAAAGGCTTTGTCGTAGATTACCCGCCCATCAATGGCTGCGAGTATGCGACAACCAGGATAGGCCCCTTTTTCAATGCCATCCAAAGCAATGCTATCGGCTTTTCTTAGCCATTCCTGCCTGATGTCTAATTCCTCAGGCATGGTGTATTTTAGGCGGTTCAATGATTTCAGTGCAAACCCATCACCAGCATCACATACACCGGTTATCGAAACAGGCATCGCTCCATTCGCCTCAACACTACCAAACAATAGCTGTGCGGTGAGGTCCGCAGTGGTTGCATCATCCTGAAAAGCCATTACAATTGAACTGATGCGGGTGGTTGGCTTGAACGCCTCCAGGCTGTATGGATTGGCAAACAACACCAGAACCACGTTGGTTTTGATGCTTAGCGCACGAACAAACAACGGAAACTGTTTCCCAATGCCATAATTTGAAGATGGATTTTGGTTGGTCTTGCGTGCAGCAGCAATTACCAAGTCATATTCCTGGAGTATGCCGAGCATCTTTTCTGATTCGGTTGTGCTGAAGGTGGTTGGGATAAAGAAGTGGTCTACACGCGCATATTGCCCAATGCGTTGCTGAAAAATATCGGGTAGTGCCATGCCCGAAACCAACGTGGCAATCTTCAGAGTGTCGGGGCGGCGCAAGGGTAATATGTTACCATCGTTTTTTACGGTCGTAATCGAAGCCTCTATCAATCTGCGTTGCAACAGGGCTGCTTCGGGTGTATTTAATTCATCCACAAGTTTCTGCGTTTTAATAATCTTGTGCTCCCACAATCCTGCGTGGTACTTGTAAGTCAGCACTTTCCGACACTTCTCGTCAATCAGTCTCACCGGAATGATATTCCTGGCGATGACTCGCTTGATGTTTGCGATGGCTCCGGGAACACTCACGGGGAGCAGTAAAATGTCGTTGCCAGCCAACAGCGCTTTAATTTCGACCGAATCGCAGTGCACATAGTCAGCGATGGCTTTCATCTCAAGGCCGTCGGTAATTACAAGTCCGTCGAAACCAAGCTCTTTCACGAGTATTTCATTAACCATTCTACCCGAGAGGCTGGATATGGCTTTGGGTTTAGGATCCATCGAAGGGATGGCAAGGTGGGCAATCATGACTCCGGCTACCCCTTTGTTGATCAAGTGTTTAAACGGCGCCAGGTGTATGCTGTCCATCTCCCTGTACGGCCTTTTTATCACCGGAAGGGTATAATGCGAGTCAGAGTCGGTATCGCCATGGCCGGGAAAATGCTTGGCAACGGCCAGCACTCCCATATCCTGCATCCCTTGCATATACAGAAAAGATTTGTTGGCCACATTGCTGGTGCTCTCGCCAAACGAACGGCTGTTGACCACAGGGTTCAATGGGTTGTTGTTTACATCAGCCACTGGGGCAAAGTTCATGTGCACACCAATTCGCTTCAACTGACGACCGATCTCGACACCCATCTCATAAATCAGCTCATCGTTTTTTATGGCGCCAAGGGTAAGCTGCCGTGGAAACGATATACAGCTGTCGAGCCGCATACCCAGTCCCCATTCGGCATCGAGGGCGATGAAAAGTGGTGTTTTTGCAGCCTTTTGATAAAGGTTGGTGGCGATGGCCTGTGTGGTGGGTGTGCCCTTGAAAAAACAGATACCTCCAATATTATATTGTTTCACTACCTGGGCTATCGAGTCGTAGTAGCGGCTATCCTTTCCGGAAAATGAACGGATCATGATGAGTTGTGCAATGCGCTCATCTAATGTCAAAGTTTTCATAACCGAATCAACCCATACCGCTTCTTTTTCATCATTTCTGATCAAACCTGATCTGTTTGGATCAAACTCATTGGCAATGAGCGATAAAGCAATTAGTGATGAAAAAAGCAGGGCCAATTTCTTAATCATTGATACTCACTTCCTTTTATTAAGGGAATCAGGTTTGGTTTATGAAACTACGATAATAACGTTTACAAGGCGCCATTGGTTATGTGCAATAAAACATGCAATAAGAGAAATTAGGTGCTCAAATTTATGAAACGTTATCATACACCAAGGTATTTTGGCTCATAACATTTAATCCCATACTCATAAGCCAATAAAACGAAAGAGGGCAGCCTAAACAGGCTACCCTCTTTTGTTTTTCAATGAATAGGTGACGCTATTCACTGTTTACTTTTCATCTTCTACTTCCATTACCAAAGTGTCCCCTACTTCGGGGGTTTCTTCAATAACTTCTTCAACAACGGGTTCAGTTTCTTTAGGTTTTTCAGTAGCTGACTGACAAGCGGCAAATGTAAACATGCCTGCAATGACCAAAAGGGTCCAGATTTTTTTCATTTCTTTAGAGGTTTTTGTTGCTGTTCGCGAAAATTAACATGCAAAATTACAAGATAAATCAATGACAATCAAATATTTTGTTATTTTTCATTTTTCAACTACCAATTTCTACCTTTGCCCAAGCATTTGAAGCGGCAATCAGCACGATGGGTATAGCAGGCAATAATAAGGTTTCATTTTTAAACTCCCCCTATTTAAGGTTGATCATCAGTGTCTTATGGATAGTGTTTCTCCTGCTGCTATCACGGGCACTTATGTTTGTGTTTAACCCTCGCTTATTCGGATACATCAGTTCAAATGAATATATGGCAATTTTATTTCATGGCCTGAGGTTCGATCTATCTGCTGCTTTGTTCATCAACAGCATCTTTTTGTTGATCAGCCTAATGCTGATTTTCATTCCGAGTGCAAAAACTCTGCGATGTTTAAACTTCATTATCTTTTATTGTATCCCAAACTCAATCGCAGTTGGTTTAAATCTCACGGATGTTATCTATTACCGTTTCACGCTAAAACGAATGACTGCGGATATTTTCAGCTATCTAGGGCACGCTGGCGATATGGGAGCACTCCTGCCTCAATTCATGCGGGACTTCTGGTATATTACATTGATTACAATTGCTTTTATCCTGGCTTTAGTGTGGGTAGCAAGAAGAATTCTTAAACAAACGAATCAACCTCCAAAGGGTATCGTCTCCGTAGCAATACATTCTTCAATCACCTTACTAATTGTTTTCTTCTCAGTAATTGGAATGCGCGGGGGATTTCAATTAAAACCTATTGGTATTGCCCAAGCAAGCATTTACGTGCAAGGTTATCAAACGGCCTTGTTGCTGAATACACCTTTTACAATTCTTAAAACCGTTAACAAAACACACTTGGTTGAGATTAATTACTATGATAACCCCAAGGAAATGGAGTCGGTTTTTTCGCCTATGCAGCATCCTTTACCTGGTAATAATGACTACCCCACACTACCTGGATCTGAACCAAATATTGTAATCATCTTGCTCGAGAGTTTTTCAACCGAGCATATTTCATCACTTTGCCGGGGTATCTCCAAACCTGATTACAAAGGTTTTACACCTTTTCTGGACTCGCTTATCAGCCATAGTCTTGTTTTTGATGGTTACGCAAACGGCAAGCGCAGCATTGAGTCTGTGCCTGCCATTCTTAGCAGCTTACCCTCACTGATGAACAACGATTTCATTAGCTCGGTATATTCGAACAATCGTGTGCAGAGTTTAGCTGCGATCCTGAGAGAAAAAGGCTATGAAACTATGTTTTTTCATGGCGGAACTAACGGCACCATGGGTTTTGATACATACGCAACCAGTACAGGTTTCAACAAATATTTCGGCCGCCGCGAGTTTAATGACGATAGCCACTTCGATGGCAAATGGGGTATTTTTGATGAACCTTTCCTGAAATTTGTGGCCAACACATTGAATACATCGCCTAATCCATTCTTTTCGTTTGTTTTCACGCTTTCATCACACCATCCCTACATAATTCCGGCAGCTTATGCAGGAAAGCTGAGGGCAGGAAATCTACCAATTCACCAGGCCATCAGCTATGCCGACGAGGCGTTGAAGCAATTTTTTAAAACAGCCTCGTCAATGCCCTGGTTCAATAACACACTGTTCATCCTAACATCCGATCATACCTCCGAGCCAGTGTTTCCGTTTTATAAATCCTATGCGGGATCGTTGTCTGTCCCTATGATATTTTATCATCCGGAAGTTGATTTGCACCGGAAAGAAACCAGAATCATGCAACATATTGATATTTTACCCACTGTGCTGCACCTTACCGGTTACCAAAAAAGTTTTATGGCTTTCGGCCATTCAGCTTTTAATAAAGAAAAGCCAGGGTTCAGCATTACTTTTCTTAACAACAGGTACCAGCTTATCAAAGATGGTTATCTATTTCATTTTGACGGGGAACAGGCAATTGGGCTATACGATTTTCGGAAGGATTTACTCTGTAAAAGCAATATTCTTGATAGTGAACCGGAGCTGGCTGCGAACCTTACCCGTTTTGTCAAAGCGTACATTCAACAATACAACTATGGTATGATTCATAACAACCTGGCCATATAAGTTTTCATCATGGCATAATTAACTTTCAACCTTTAATTTTTTCAAAAAATGAGTAAATCTGGTACAACTCGAAAGAAAATACTTTTTATCATAAATCCCATTTCTGGTGGCCGGCAGCAACAAAAAGACTCTATAGTCAAGCTAATTGAAGATCACCTTGATCATACGATTTATGAATATCAGTTTGTTCAGTCGGCCAGTGCCCTGCATGCCACCGAGCTTAGCAAGCAGGCAGTGATTGACCAGGTTGATCTGGTGGTGGCCGTGGGTGGAGATGGAAGTATAAATCAAGTGGCCCGTGCTCTCATTGGCACCGATACAGCACTGGGCATCATACCTGCCGGCTCGGGCAATGGATTGGCACACCATCTCGAAATACCTACCACTACTGCCGAAGCAGTTGAAATCATAAACCGCTGCAAGATCAAAAGCATTGATTCAGTAAACATTAACGATGATGTATTTTTCAGTGTTGCCGGCGTGGGATTCGATGCGCTGGTGGCAAAAAAATATGCCCAATATGGCCGGAGGGGTTTTCTTCCATATTTCAGGATAGTGACAGAAATGTATCCTTTGTATAAACCCAAGAAGTATATCATAAAAATTGATGACCGCATTATTAACACCCGTGCTTTGATGATCACATTAGCCAACAGCAATCAATTTGGATACAACACGGTCATTGCACCAACTGCCTCGCTTGATGATGGCTTGGTGGATGTTTGCATCGTGAAAAAGGCACCGTTGATTGTCATCCCTCTTATCTCTCACCTGGTGTTCACAAAAAAGATTGACCAGTCCGAATATGTCACTATTATCAAGGCAAGCCATGTCGAAATTAAATGTAAAAAGAACCGAAGAATCAACCTTGATGGCGAATCAGTGAAAATTTCCAGGAAGCTGGTTATCAATGTCAACCCTCGGTCAATTAAAGTCATTGTGCCATAGTTCTATTGCCTTTTTCATTATTTGTTATATTTTTGTAAGTGAGCTCCTCCTACGATGAGCCTCCTGAATAGTCAATAATAGGCACCACCGAAGAAAATCATAGATTATCGCCACTTAAGTTATTCATAATCAACAAAGCAATGAACTTGATGACCAGATTAATAGAGTATTTTGACAAATTCTTCAGGGATAATCTCCTTAGGTTGCATCTTTCTGACGAGGCAGCCGCCTATCTTGGTAACATTCTGCTATTTCTTTCAGCGTTGCTGGTATGCGTTATCATTTACTATATCCTGAAATATTTTGCAATCAGGATTATAAAGAAGATTGCAAGAAAAACCGCCAGTAAATGGGACGACATTATGATTGATAAGAAAGTGTTTCAGCGGTTCACTTTCTTAGTTCCTGCCTTGATTTTATATGGGCTTGCACCCCCGATCCTGGCTGATATTACCAATTTGGGGCCTATAGTACAGATTTTGATAAAAATATACATAGTGTTCGTAATCATGCTGGTAATCAGTTCTTTCCTGAATGCTCTGCACGAAATATATCTTACCTATGCTATTTCGAAGATTAAACCCATAAAGGGGTACATTCAGGTGGTGAAGATCATCATGTATATCATTGTTGCAGTGTTGGTTATAGCTATCTTTTTCAATAGTTCACCCTGGCCTTTGCTTACAGGAATGGGAGCTATCTCAGCCATTTTGCTTCTTATTTTCAAAGACACCATACTTGGGCTTGTTGCTAGCATACAGCTATCAACACTCGACCTGGTAAGACCCGGCGACTGGATTGAGATGCCCAAATATAGCGTTGACGGCACAGTGATGGATATAAACCTCACAACTGTCAAGGTACGAAATTGGGATATGACCATCACAACCGTCCCCACTTATGCTTTGATAGCTGAGTCGTTTCAAAACTGGCGCGGTATGGAAGAATCGGGTGGTCGTAGAATAAAGCGATCGGTTAAAATCAACTTGCATAGTGTAAAGTTTTGTACGCCCGAAATGCTCGAAAAGTTTAGTAAAATACACTTGATTAGAACATATATCGAAGAAAAAGAAAAGGCACTGAAAGAGTATAATTCATCGCACAATATTGATAATTCGGTATTGGTAAATGGCCGGCGGCAAACCAACCTGGGCGTTTTCAGGGCTTATATGATAGAATACCTAAAACAAAATCCAAAAGTAAACGCTGACATGACATTGATGGTACGGCAACTGCAGTCCACGGAAACCGGCATCCCGCTCGAGATTTACGTTTTCAGCCACAACAAGGCATGGGTGAAGTTTGAAGAATTGCAGGCCGATATATTTGATCACATCCTTGCCATTGTTCCGCAATTCGACCTGGAAGTATTTCAGAATCGCACAATCCAGGATCCAAAAGGAGTATTTCAACCGATTGGTGGTTAGGAACTTTGCGTATTTCGAGGTAAATCGGCGATAAAAGCCTATTTTTGCTTTATACGTCCAAAATAGTTTAATCTAATTTTTAAAAATCCTAAAACGATAGATCATGAGAACCATAATCCTTTTTACGCTGATTTGTTTTCTTTTTTTGTTGCCTTCGGCCCGTTCACAGGAATTCATCAAGGTTGAGCAAGGGCTGCTTAAGGCCCCTAAGGGCGATGTTACCGCTTTCAAGGTTAAAATCCACCAGGGACGTGTAGCAACAGTTGCTAAGGCATGGCAAAAGACTCTTACACGAAACACCAGATCTAAGGTCAAAGCCTCTGCCAACGAATTTTTCATTGAAAATGTCATTATTGATAAAATATCGGACGAGCCAATGAATATCTACAGTGCACTTACAGAGCAAAGTCAACGTGTTGAACTGGTCGCAGCTTTTGAACTTGAGGGTGTTTTTATGGACGAATATAACACCCGTCAGACGATCGTGGAAGCGGCAAAGAGTTTTATGCTGGAATTTGCAATTCAGCAATATAAAGTGGCAGTGCAGGGAGAATTAGACAAGGAAGAAAAAGTCCTCAAGAGCCTTCAAAGTAATCTCAACCAGCTGATGAAACAAAATACCGACTATCGTAAAACGATTGCATCCAGAGAGCAAAAAATAATGAGCACAGAAGAAGAGATCAAGGGGGAGACATCGCAGCGCGAGCGAAAGTATGATGAAATCGTTGCCCAGCGAATCTATATCGGCACGATAAAAAACGACCCTGAGCAACTCAAAGCCCATCAAGCCAGCCTGAAAAAGATGGAGAATGACCGAAAAAAAATGCTCAGGAAAATTGAGTCAATGCACAAAAAGATTGTATCGCTAAGGGCCGACATCCAGAAAGCCCACCGCGACATAGCCATCAACGAAGGGCAGCAGAAAATCAAGAACAACGAAATCGGGCTGCAAATGTCAAAGATTTCTGACATTGAAAAGAAGCTGCAAGGAATCCATTGACGATAACAAAATAATTCCGCTTTATAACTATATCGAAGTGATTTCTGTAATAGTCTAATCCCATAAATCTGGAACGCGAATGACCCGGGTTTAACGGATCCACGCTGATTTTTAAATCAGGTAAAGCTAATACAACCCGACTCCGTCTCGATTCCTTTTCGGCCCCACTCGCCGACCTATTCAACACCCGCTCCAAGCAGCAACACAACAATCAGCACCCTATGAATTACGGATTTTATCCGTGCAAATTTGCCAAATCCGCGTGTGCTAATAGAAATACCGAGAACGATTTATTACACCATTTCAAATATTCAAACCATCCTGGGTTATTTCTTCCAACGCTATTTTAAACCAAACGGTGAAATCCTGGGGGTTTTTTATTACTTCACTCATCAAATCCTCCATTCCGATCCATTTCCATTCTGCCACTTCTCCAGGGTTTAATACAGGGTCCTCGTCATACGTTCCGAAAAAAACGTGATCGAACTCGTGTTCGGTAAGGCCATTGTCGAAAGGAGCCTTATAAATAAACGATAGCTTCCATTGCAAGTCGCAGTCAAAACCCATTTCCTCAATCAAACGGCGATGTGCTTCGGCCAGTGTATCCTTGCCTGGACGCGGATGACTACAACAGGAGTTTGACCACAAACCAGGGCTGTGGTATTTGTTCAACGAACGGCGTTGCAGCATCATTTCGCCTTTGTGGTTGAAAACAAAAACCGAAAAAGCACGATGCAGCAGTGCCAGCTCATGCGCCCTGATTTTCTCCTCAGTCCCAAAGGGTTTATCGTTCGAATCTACTAATATGACCTTTTCCATAGCATTTCCAAAGCATAAAAATACACATATACGGCGTAATGGACATCTCTAATGCTTTGATTAATCATTAGATTCCATTGAATATTTCTGATGCTTTATATTTTCGCTGGTTTGTAACACTCCCATTTATTTCTAATAAATTTGATGATCAAGTAAGCGGAAACAGACTCTACCGGGGAGCAACCTGCAAGGAATATCAAGACCAACTGAATGGTCATTAAGGCTGGTACCTGCCAGCCTTTTTTATGTCCATTCCAGGAGCAAATACCTAAGAAAATCTAATCTCCCCCCTGGGGATGTGGTATTTAAACATCGGAGATACTTATTCTTTTTTTTTTCAAATAATCATTCCTGAACGGCCCGGGTCGTTCATAAAATTATCCCAGGCAACCGCACAACACCATTAATTTAGATGTCAGCTATTTAATTTCAGTAGGTGCTTATAAAGGGTTCAACCCCAAAAAAGCTACCTTTGCAGGCTAATTTTTTATAGCCCATGATTTCCCTCGATTCCGTTGATCATCACACGCATATCATCATCAAAGGAGCGAGGGTTCATAACTTAAAAAACCTGTCGGTTGCCATCCCCCGCAATCAATTGGTGGTGATCACCGGTTTATCGGGTTCAGGAAAATCTTCATTGGCATTCGATACTCTTTATGCTGAAGGTCAGCGTCGCTATGTAGAAAGCCTCAGCGCTTACGCTCGTCAGTTTCTGGGCCGCATGAGCAAGCCCGAAGTTGATTACATTAAAGGTATTTCGCCAGCCGTTGCCATTGAACAAAAGGTAAACACCCGCAATCCCCGCTCAACAGTGGGCACCTCTACTGAAATCTATGAATACCTCAAACTGTTGTTTGCAAGAATCGGCAAGACCTACTCACCTGTATCCGGGCAGTTGGTATTGCGCCACCAGGTTAAAGATGTAGTGGATCATGTGCTGAGTCTGTCTGCTGATGTGGTGGTAAACCTTTTTGCACCTTTTGTGCTCAACAACGGCCGCAAGCTGGCTGATCAGCTTGGTTTGATGATGCAACAAGGCTTCACCCGTGTTCGTTACGAGGGAGACATTTACCGCATCGAGGAACTGCTACAACAACTTCCTGGCGATAACCGTAACGATTCCTTCGACTTGCTTATTGACAGGATAGTTACGGGCACTAACGATGACAGCCTGCGCGCCCGCCTGTCGGACTCTGTGGAGACAGCCTTTTTCGAAGGCAATGGCAAATGCCTGATCGAATATGAAATTGGTTCGGAAAAATCCAATATAGAGTTTTCTTCAAAGTTCGATGCCGATGGTATTGTGTTTGAAGAGCCTTCAGCCAACCTTTTCAGCTTCAATAACCCTTATGGTGCGTGTAAGAACTGTGAAGGCTTCGGCTTGGTAATGGGCATTGATGAGGACTTGGTAGTTCCTGACAAATCGTTGAGCATATTTGATGAGGCCATCGCCTGCTGGAAAGGTGAAAAGATGAGTGAGTGGAAAGATCAATTGGTTCGTAGTGCCTATAAATTCAATTTCCCGATACATAAGCCATTTTATGAATTAACGCCAGAGCAACGCAAGCTTTTGTGGACAGGCAACGAATATTTTAATGGCCTCGATGAGTTTTTCCGCTTTGTTGAGGCTAATAACTTCAAGATTCAATACCGGGTGATGATGTCGCGCTACCGGGGAAAAACCACCTGCCCCGAATGTCAGGGCACCCGACTACGCAAAGATGCGTCGTATGTGAAGATCAATGGTTTCTCCATCAACGATATCGTGCTCATGCAGGCCGAACAAGCCCTGGCAACACTAAAAAACCTTGAGCTGAGCGAATATGAATTGACTGTGGCTAGTCGCTTGCTCACCGAGATCATCAACCGCCTGCAATATCTGTGTAATGTAGGCTTAAATTATCTCACCCTCAATCGCTTATCCAATTCATTATCAGGAGGAGAATCGCAACGCATTAACTTAGCCACCAGCTTAGGAAGTAGTTTGGTAGGTTC
>JAUXXY010000047.1 GCA_030684735.1 Bacteroidales bacterium
TAGTTATATTGGAAAAATTTTTAATAAAAAACTTTTCAACATTCTTTTAACCGTTAGCAACTTTATCTCTTTGAGTTATGCCGAAGCCTTGGGCTGGTGTACAAACATACAAGCAAATATGTTCCAGAAACCGTATGGATAGGTAAGTAATTATTATGGGGAAGTCAAACTACTTCTCAAGAAACATAACGCCACCCAGTTTTCCATCACTTGTTTTGACTTCAGCTCCCAGTCAAATCTAAGCGCTTCACTGATAATCATTTCTGCATCGTCTTCGTAGAAGCCACTCAGCATCACCATCCCCTGCGAGGTTAAGTGATTGTCGTAGGCTTTTAGATCGTTAAGCAACACGTTTCGGTTGATATTTGCCAAAATAACATCAAACTTCTTGTCGGGAATGGCTTTTGCATCGCCCAGGATGACCTGCACATTCGTAGCCTCGTTGCGTTGACAATTTTCGAGGGCATTTTCAAAGGCCCACTCATCATTATCAATAGCTACGACCGTTGCAGCACCCTTCATCGCAGCCAGTATAGCAAGCACACCTGTGCCCGAACCCATGTCGAGCACCGATTTGCCTTTGAAATCAGCACCAAGTAGGGTGCGGATCATCAGTTGGGTAGTGGCATGATGGGCAGTGCCAAACGACATCTTTGGTTGGATCACAATGTCGTAAAGTATGCCGGCAGGTGCTTGGTGAAAAGGTGCACGAATGATGCATTGTTCATCTACGACTACCGGTTCATAGTTGCTCTCCCAAAGGATGTTCCAGTTTTGTTCGGGCAGGTTATTGATGCTTTCGAGAGTGGCTTCGTCACCCGTGCTGGCAATGATGACTTCAAGGGCTGGCAGGTTCAATTTCGCAGGTTCAATATATGCAATTACGCCTTGAGGGTTCTCTTCAAAACTGTTGAAACCAGCCATCAACAAGTTGGCGATCAGCTCTTCGCGGAATGTTTCGTTGTTGCTGGTACGGATGATAACTTCAAGGTATTGCATAAAATATTGTATAGCAATTACTTATCAAACCCACGAATGATGCCGAGAAACTCGCTGGCCTTGAGCGATGCGCCACCAATGAGTCCTCCGTCAACATCGGGTTGGGCAAATAGTGCAGATGCATTTGTTGCATTGCAGCTACCGCCGTAGAGAATGATTTTTTCTTCAGCCATTTTCTTCCCAAACTTTTCTGCCACAAGGTTGCGGATAAAATTGTGCATCTCCTGTGCCTGTTCAGGGGTTGCGTTCACACCGGTGCCAATGGCCCATACTGGTTCGTAGGCAATCACCACTTTCGAAAAATCCTCATCACCCAGGTTAAAAAGGGCTGTCTGAACCTGTTTTTTCACTACCGCGAAATGGGCTCCTGCATTGCGTTCTTCAAGTCTTTCGCCACAACAGAAAACCGGAACGAGGTTGTTTTTGAGTGCAATTTCAACCTTCTCGCAAAGTAATTCATCGGTTTCACCGAAATACGCCCTGCGCTCGGAATGTCCTACAATCACAAAAGCTGCACCTACCGAACTTATCATGGCGGCAGATATCTCACCTGTAAAAGCTCCTGACTCCTTATTACTCATGTTTTGAGCACCTGTATAGAAACCGTTTTCTTTCGCCACATCGTGGGCCATCTCCAAGTATGGTGATGGCGGACAAATCACTACAGTAGCTTTTTCAAGATCTTCCTCAGTGAGGCTTTCTGCTATTTCGTACAATAAATCTTCAGCTTCTTCGAATGTTTTATTCATTTTCCAGTTTCCGGCTACAATTCTTCCTCTCATAGTTATTTGTTTTTTAGATGATTGCATTTCAGGTTGCTCTCACCCTTGGGTCGAGCCACCCATATATTATATCAGTGAAGATGTTTATGATGATCAAAATAACGGAAATAAATAGGACGGCACCCATGATCACAGGAAAATCGTATTGTTCGAGGGCATCAACAATTACCACCCCTAAGCCTTTCCAGTCGAACACGTATTCAACAAAAACTGCTCCTGCCATCAGAGAGGCAAACCACCCCGAAATAGCAGTAACGATTGGGTTCATGGCGTTTTTCAAGGCATGCCGGGTAATTACGTGAAAGCGGCTCAAACCCTTTGCGTAGGCCGTACGGATGTAATCTTGCGACAACACTTCGAGCAGCGAGTTTCGTGTAAGCTCAGAAATCACTGCTAATGGTCTGATTCCGAGTGTGAAGGCTGGCAGTACCAGGTTTTTCAGGTCGAGATACTCGCCCCGGCCAAGGTCATCCACCGTGTAGAGGCTGCCAAACATGTTTAACCCGGTGTAGTCGCCAAGCACAAAGGCAAATAGCCAAGCAAACAGGATGGCAGCGAAGAAGGATGGAACCGACATCCCTAACACAGAGACGACAAGTGTGATGCGATCGAAAACGGTGTCTTTATGCAACGCTGAGAAAATGCCGATACCGATGCCTACCACCATCGCAAAGAGGATGGAAGCGGTGGCAAGAATCGCTGTATTTGGAAAGGCCGTAGAAATGATTTCTGTAACTTTTCGCTTACTTTGGTACGAACGGCGCAGGTAAGGCTTTTTAAGAATAAGCGTTCCATTCTCGCCTGTTTTAACGAGCAGGAGGAAAGGGGCATATTTGGTGCTGTCGAGATACCAATACCCTTCGCGTTCAGTTCGATTGTACCAGGAAATGGGTGACAAGTCGTTCAGAAAATTAAAATATTGAACCCTCACGGGCCGATTGAGGCCAAGATCTTGCTGAATGGCTTCGACCGAGGCTATATCGGTACGCTGCCCCAGCATCATGCGCGTGGGATCCCCGGGCAGGATGTTAAAAAGGAAAAACACAATGGTGATCACGCCAAATAATACAAATATGCCGTAAAAAAGCCGTTTGGCAATGAATATTAACATCGTGTTGGTTATTGTTAATCCGAGATAGTTATTGATTGGACATTAGTTCAATATATTCTTAACCTCCTCATAGTCAGGAAAATTCTTTTGGCTCCATTTGGCGAGCACCCTGCCATTTTTCATCAGTATCAAGCCCGGGTTCGATCGTACCATGATCTTTAGTTCAACATGGTCGGCAAAATAAAATTCGTAGTCGAGTTGCAATTCTGCGGCCAGTAGCTTCCCCTCATCTGCAGAGGGAGCTATGGCGATAAAAGAATGGCCATCGGTTTCGGTACGCAAAAAGAATTCATTCATTTTTTTCAATGCGTCACGGTTTACTTTTTCGTATTTCCACACTATCAACATGAATTGATGCCCTGGATTGTCAATAAAGGCCTCGGTCATATCGTTCGCTTCGTTGTCGAAAATCTGCAAATTATGATGTGGTCCTGGATTTGGATCAACCACCCGTTGCGAAACAAATTCCCATTGTTCCAACCATTCCTGATCGTTAAAGGGAAAGTTTGGTGAGAGGTATTCCTGCATCTGTCCCGTTTGTTTGTTACGGTAAGTGAGGTAAAACTGTAAAGGTTCAGTGTTTTCTGAAACCATTATATTGCCAACCTTCCAGGCCAGGAAATCAATCATGGGCAGGTTGCGATAATTAAATAAACTGAACCACACAAAACCGGCAAAAACAAGGCTGACCACTGCCCACTGATGTATATTGCCCCAGGATGAATGTGCCTTGTTACGGTGGGCAAACAAAACAAAAGTGGGCAGGAGCAACACAATGTTCTTGAAGAAGGTCTGCCAGTTAGTGAGTATGATGACATCGCCAAAACAACCGCAGTCGGGCACCGGCTCATAAATGGCATCATAAAAGGTGACGATTGTGAAAAACGACATGATGATCAATAAAGCCCAATAACTGTAGCGTGGTTTAATGTTAAGTATCAAGAAAACGCCTAACGAAAATTCGAAGGCACACAGCAGCACAGATAAACACAATGAAAATGGGATGAAGCCTTCAAGGGTGTAAGCTACAAGATAATCTTCAATCCGAAAAGCTGTACCCAGAGGGTCAACCCCCTTCACGAAACCGGAAAAGATAAAAACAAGCCCGACAAACCAACGGCTAAGGGTCCTTACAATATTCATAGTTACATTGATTGGTGTTTGTAGTCTTCAGTATATAGCAATATTTCCTCCAACTGATTACATAAATTCATTGGTTATTAAACAATTAAAAAGATGTTACACAAGAGAGTTCAAAGTCAATAACTGCAAATATCCCAATTATCATTTATTATTGTCTTATCTTCTAACCCCAAAGGGGTGTAACTGTTATAGAAAATTGAATAAGACAAAAAATTGAACCCCGAAGGGGTGACATTATTCGATCCATTCAAACAAATATTTTTCATCATATTCAATTTCATATTTCTGCAAGAATTCCAGATACTCCTCTTGAAACGTTTTTTTACGGTGATGTTCTTCCTGGTTCAATATGTATTGATAAACCTGTTCAACATGGGAATGTGCATAAGAAAAAGATCCACGCCCTTCCTGCCATAGTTTTAATATTTCACCCCTTCGGGATTTGGTTCAGCTTGAACACGTTTCGTTATAATAATACCATCCCTTCGGGATTTAAAACAACCCTGTTTCAGCATGTTATAATCATATTATCCCTTCGGGATTCAATATATCTCCTTTTCATTGTTAGAGTATATGGCAATATTGCCCCCAACAGAAAAACATAAATTTATTGGCAATTAGACAATTAAAATGATGTTATATAAAAACAAAGTTTGTGATTTTTGATTTAAGACTCCCGTTAAACTGCTTCATGGGATTCTAGATTTCATTTGTTTTCAAATCATGTATTTCTAATAGACTCAAGTTATTCGAAGATTATTTCAACTTTAATGGCCTTGTGAGCCTGTATCTTCGAGCATAATCAAAGCAAAAACAGAGTAGTTGATTATATCGTAGTAGTTGGCATCTATTCCCTCTGAAGCCAGTGTAACTCCCTGTTTATCTTCAATCTGTTTTATTCTGAGCAGCTTCATCAAAATAATATCTGTGAACGAGCCTAACCTCATGTCGCGCCATGCTTCGCCATAATCATGGTTCTTGCGCGATAGCAGCTCGCGGGCGGTGGTGGTGTATTTATCGTATGCTTCGAGCACCCTGGAGGGGTCCATTTCCAATACGTCGTTGGCACCCATCTCCAGTTGAATCAGGGCCATAAGCGAATAGTTGATCATGCCAATAAATTCGGGGGCTATGCCTTCGCTAACCTGGCTGGTTCCTTTTTCTTCGATGCTTCTTATTCGTTTGGCTTTGATGAAAATCTGGTCGGTGAGCGAAGGTGTACGCAAAATGCGCCAGGAGGTTCCGTAATCGTGCATTTTATCGCTAAAAACCTTACGGCATTGCAGCAAAATATGGTCGAATCGTGTTAGCGTCGGGCTCAGCATAATATTCTTATCTTAGCAGTGTTAAAGGTATGGAACATAACATTTTGGTTGTGAATGACTT
>JAUXXY010000188.1 GCA_030684735.1 Bacteroidales bacterium
ATGACCCTTACGAATATTTCTTCGGGCCTTACATGTATAAAGAAGGTGATACGGTGGCCTATATGAAACTGGGTGGGGGTGATTATGTTTATTTTTTCCTCGATTGGTATCAAATCCCCAAAATGCTCGGAAAACCCGCCTGGACAGAACCTTATTTCGACGAGGCGGGTGGAAACATTATCATGTCAACCTTTTCAACGCCATTTTACAAGAGAGTGAACGGGCAACGAATTTTAAATGGAATAGTAACAGTTGACATTGATCTGAGTTGGTTAAAAAATGTTATTGATTCCATTAATATCATCCGCAGCGGTTATGCATTCCTGATCAGTAAACGAGGAGTCTTCATCTCACATCCTGCCGACTCGCTGGTGATGAATGAAAGTATTTTTTCATTAGCAAGTGAAAAAAATGATCCCTATTTGCGCGAAATCGGTAAAAAGATGATAGCCGGAGAAACAGGGTTTATCAATTTCAACCCTTTTAGCGAGGAAGAGGCTTGGATGTATTTTACACAATTGCCTGCAAGCCAATGGTCGCTTGGAATCATCTTCCCCGAAAAGGAATTGTTTGCCGACCTCAATGCCCAGTTTAAGACCATGATCTTTCTTGGCATTGCGGGTATCATTCTCACCATAATTATCATCACCACAATTTCGAAAAAGATTACGCAACCACTCGTGAAGTTGGCCAACCTGGCCGGACAAATTGGAGTAGGAAATTTTGACATACAACTTCCGGCTGTTAGAGGCACCGATGAAATTGACCAGCTAAACCAATCGTTCGGGTTGATGAGAACTGAGTTGAAAAATTATATCCTGAATCTCCAGGTGACCACCGCCGCAAAGAACAAGATGGAGAGTGAACTAAAAATCGCCCATGATATCCAGCAAGGAATCATCCCAAAAACCTTCCCTCCGTTTCCTGAGCGAAGTGATCTTGACCTTTATGCCATTCTCGAACCAGCCCGCGAAGTGGGAGGCGACCTTTACGACTTCTTTTTCGTTGACGACACCCACCTGGTATTTGCCGTTGGCGATGTATCGGGCAAAGGGGTGCCTGCCTCGTTGTTCATGGCCATCACAAGAACTTTGTTACGCGCAAAAACCACACCACGCAGCAAAGCCCACCATATTATTGCCAGCATCAATCGCGAATTGTGCAAGGACAATATTAACGCCATGTTTGTAACCTTTTTCCTCGGAATACTTGACTTGGAAACCGGTTTTGTTGAATATTGTAATGCGGGTCACAACCATCCATACATCCTTCGGAAGAACACAATACCGGAACTGATCGAAAAAACCCATGGCCCTCCCATTGGTCTGTTCGATGACATCAATTATCAGTCAGCTTCAGCAAAACTTTCGAAAGGAGATACCATCGTATTATATACTGATGGAATACCCGAAGCCATGAACGCCAACGGAGACTTCCTGGGCGAAAAAGCTTTCGTATCAATTCTGGAGAAATTGTGTTCGGGATGCACCCCAAAAAATATCACCAACCAACTTTTAGCCGAGACCAAAACTTTTGCCGGCAGTGCAGAACCATCTGACGACATCACCATTTTGGTTCTGACCTACTACCTGGAATCATAAAATCTATTTCTATGAACATTGTAATCATTAACGGTCCAAACCTAAACCTGCTGGGGAAGCGCGAATCAGATATTTATGGCCTTCAAAGCATGGCGGAAGTGATCAGCGAATTGAAAATGGAATATCCCGAGATTCATTTTGCTTATTATCAAAGCAATGTTGAAGGCAAACTCATTAATAAAATCCAGGAAGTTGGTTTTTCGGCCAATGGTATCATTCTTAACGCCGGAGCTTATACGCACACTTCAGTAGCCATTGGCGATGCCATCAGGGCAATCACTACGCCGGTTGTCGAGGTGCACATCAGTAATATATTCGCCAGGGAAGATTACCGACACACATCTTTTATATCGCCCCATGCCAAGGGATGTATCACCGGATTTGGCACTAAGGTATATAGGTTGGCTGTGGAAAGTTTTTTGAAATAGATCGTGGCTTATTGCTACCTAAATCCGTGAACGATTTTATGAACTGCCGTCATTGTGAGGGAGCGTAGAGACCGAAGCAATCTCTTTATAATCGGAGAGATTGCTTCGTGCCTCGCAATGACGAATACCTTCACGGATTCAGGTGCTATTCAGTAAAACCATCGGCATCGAGATCGGTAAATTTTCTCCGTCTTCGCAAAAAATACTCCACCACGAGGTTGCGTTGATAAATACCCGACACCGCTGATTGCGAAATTCGCCGGCGCTTTTTTATCTGTCGTGAGACGGTGCGCAGAAAACTAAACTGGGCGTGTATAACAGCAAAAAAATCGCTGAACCCACCATCGAGAAGAAACTTGATGGATGCCACTAAATCGAAAACCCAGCGGGTCAAGAAAACCTTAAATATCTGTTCGGATGGAATATTCTTGAAAATAAGTATTAGGTTGTTCCGGAAATTCAAGTATGTTTTCAGCGATGATTTCTTAGGCAGGGTTCCGCCCCCTACATGGTAAACTACCGAATCGGGACAATACTTGATCTGGTAACCCGCATTTTTAAGTCTCCAGCAGAAGTCTATCTCTTCCATGTGGGCAAAAAAATCATTATCCAACCCGCCAAAACGGTGATACAGTTCAGCCCTCACAAACATACATGCCCCACTGGCCCAGAAAATCTCCGTTGCTTCATCATACTGCCCCTGGTCTTCCTCGAGTGTCTGGAAAAGCCGGCCCCTGCAAAAAGGATATCCGAACTTATCAATAAAACCGCCCGTGGCACCTGCATATTCAAAGAAACCAGGTTCGTGATAAGATAGAATCTTAGGCTGGCAGGCAGCAATACGCCGGTCGGCATCCATCATCTGTATTACGGGTGCGATCCAGTTTGCAGTTACCTCAATATCAGAATTCAATAAAATATAATACTCGCTCTCAACTTGGCTCAAGGCGTCATTATAACCCTTGGCAAAGCCACCATTGGTCAGGTTATGTATGATTCTGATGTTGGGATAGTTTTGCTCAAGAAACTCAATGCTGCTGTCGAGTGAAGCGTTATCAGCTATGATGATTTCCGCATCATCCTGGCTGTATTTCATCACATAAGGCAGGAATTTCCTAAGAAACTCTCGACCATTCCAATTCAATATAACTATGGCAACCCGTTTCAAGCTATATCAGTTTTTGTTTCAGAACCCGCTGATTCTGCATATTTCCATCTGCGATGCGACCACATCCAGTTTTCGGGCCTGCGTTCAATGGCCTCTTCGAGTAAACGAACGAAAGCGTTGGTAATTTCATAGTCAGCAGTTTGGCCAGGATTTTCAGTGATGGGATAAAACACAGCTTCATAATAACCCCGGCGAACCCGGTACATATCCATAAAAATCACAGCTTGATCAAGTGCTTTAGCAATTTTCTCGAAACCGGTGAAAAAAGGAGTCGGCCGATTCAGGAATTGAGCTGAAAACTTAAGCTCATCCCGATGTGGGGTTTGGTCAGCAGCAAACAAGGTAAATGTGGTTTTATCCTTGTTCCTGATCATATATCTGAGTGTCTGCTTAAAAGGGATAATAACATCACTTTTCTGTAACATCCTCATATTGTTAAGATAATCATCAAAAAACGGGTCGCTCAACGGTTTAACTACTACATAGCCATCGAGGCCGGGAAAATTGAGAAGCATCCCAGGCCCCATCCATTCCCAGTTGCCCAGATGCCCTGTAACAATTATGGTGCTTTTGTTTTTGCTTTGCAGCGCATTTAACACTTCCGGGTTTTTGAAGTGATACCGGCTCTTGATCTGCTCACGGCTTAATCCAGGAGTTTTTATCACTTCAACAATTACATCACATAAGTGCTTATAGAAGGATTTGCTGATCAAATGAATCTGTTTGTTGTCATAGTGGGGAAAACATTTTGTCAGATTCTCTTTAACTACGTTTTTGCGATAGGCAAGCAAGTATGATAAAAGGAAATATAATTTAAGAGATACAAAATACAGCATCCAGTCGGGCATTTTCGAAACCAACCAAGCCACTGCTGAAAACATGCGGTGTATAATCTTCATAATCCAGTTAACTCATCCGCAAAAATACAGGCATTGGATGAATTAATGGATAAATGTGGAAAAAAAGGTAAGACGGAGATTGAAAATGTATATCCTGGTTAATGAAAACAGCAATATATGATGATATATATCACGGGGGATTCTTGAGATAATCCCAGGAGCGACTTCCCCAACCCCCTTCTATGACTTCAGGATCAACATCCCATAAAACAGTGTTATACAACACCGATTGCCAGCGCGGGTTTTGAATCTCGCCAACCACCTCGGAGTGGATCAGGTCGAATTCATTGGTTACTATATCGCGTGTAGCAAATACAAAACGTTTGTTTCGCTGGCCATTAATACTATAATAATGCCATATTTCATAAGGAATGGCGCTAGGCTCGTTATAGCTTGGTACCATTGAGTTGGGTGGGCCGTATTGCAAATAAACCCTACCCCGGTCCGATTCATAACCCCGTTTTACAGGAGTTTTAAAAGCGGCATCCGTCTTACATAGTTCAATATGGTATTGCCGCCAGGCTTCACGGGGTTGCAATGGGTTATGTTCAAGCCAGAAATGCAGAAAATATTGCTGCAAAATTGCTTTGTTCTTTTTGGCCACCAGGGCAAAGGCCAACTCACGTTGCGATTGTGTAGAGATAGGGCCGAGAGCCTTGACATAATAAGTAAGGCTGTCAAAATTAGTGATATCCTCGACAAAGGAGTTAGCAATCATAATGTTCGCAAATTCGCTCTCGGTCAATCTCATTTGTGGATTGCTGCGCTGAAAGAAAGCCCTTGTGCTTCCAATCATCTCATTATTTTTGTCTTTGAGTAAAATGACGAGGTTATAATTTCCGGATGGTAGCTGCGATATATCAAATTCATTAAAAAGCACGCTCACCGGTTTTGCCTGTTCGCGCTTAAACCTGGTGAGGGCCGACACGGTGCGGCCGGTCTCAAACACTTCGATGAAGCTCTGTACCAGGTAACCTTCGTCTCTGCCCAACACCTTTTCGGCATTGTAAATTTCAACGTAAAAAGTTATTTGATTAATGGATGATGGATAGAAATTATCAACATAAGGTGTGATGTTGAAACCACTTTTAGTGAGCGGGCCGGGTTGATTGGTGCGCTCAAACTTTTCGACTAATTGTATGGATGAGAGCTGGATCGCACTTTTATCGAATTGCACAACGATGCTTTCGGTGTGCCTGATGGCTTCGTCGGGATAGCTGGAATTAAAAATCGTTATCTCGAGATCAAGTGTATCGGCCTGTGCAGCAAACCGTTGCTGGTCAATAAAACTAAATTGGTTTTTCGCTGACTCATCAACAAGTGGGATGTTGAGTTCGTATTTCCTGAAATCAATAATGTCGTCTTTATTCTTCATGATCATCAATACGTCAACGCTGGCACGAAAGCTCCCGTCGGTTGTGGCAAAAAAGTGAAGGCTCGATGCATCGAATTGCAGGTATGTTTCGATATAGGGGCCATCGGCCAAAGAGTAAAA
>JAUXXY010000082.1 GCA_030684735.1 Bacteroidales bacterium
AGAGGTCGCGAGTTCGAGTCTCGCCACCCCGACTATCATCAGCCACTTTAGCTCAGTTGGTAGAGCAGCGCATTCGTAATGCGCGGGTCGGGGGTTCGAGTCCCCTGAGTGGCTCACACAAATGGGACGAGAAGTTTATCCCCAAGCACATGATGAATCGGAAAGTCCAAGGAGTTGTAGAAAAAAAAGATATGCGCGAAGAATATCTTTTTTTGTAGCCCCACCAGGAATCGAACCTGGATTTAAAGTTTAGGAAACTTCCGTTCTATCCGTTGAACTATAGGGCCAACGATCTGGCTGCAAAATTAATAAATTCCACAAACCGTAAAACACTCGTACTATACTTAACGTTGGGTTATAGTTGCTATTTTTGCCAAAACTATCTGACTATTTTTGTTATGATCCTCAAAAACTCTACCGTAATTTTGTTTTTTTTGGTTATAAACATTGTAACCGCCTCTGCCCAACCCTTTGGTAAACTTGTTGACCCCCGTGATGGCCAGGAATATAAAACCCAGAAAATCGGGAAGCAGGTATGGATGGCACAAAACCTAAATTATCGCTCCGCCAAAAGCTGGTGCTACAATAATGACCCTTCCTTTTGCGTAAAATATGGCCGGTTATACACCTACCCCGATGCCGCTAAAGCTTGTCCACGAGGGTGGCACCTGCCTACCGAAAATGATTGGTCAACGATATTGCTTCAGGCAAAAGGTGATACAAATGCGCTGGACTTGGTAGAAGGAGGCAGCACCGGATTTGATGTAAAGCTTGCCGGGGTGCGATATGATCACGGAGAGTTTAACCACTTGGGCGAATACGCATACTTTTGGAGCAGGATTAGAAATTCAAACGACCCTGCATGGGTTTATGTGTTTACCAATAATCTTCCAATGGCCAACCGGATTCACAGCTTTCCCGCCTCAGGATTTTCGGTGCGTTGTGTGCGTTACTAACAGTTATTTTATCTCGCTTCCGTTATTGACTACCTCCGTGGGGCTTATTAAATAAAGCGTACCCGCTGCATCTTCGACCGTAAGAATCATACCATGAGAATCTGTCCCCCTTATGTTACGCGGAGCAAGGTTAACAAGCATACAAATCTGTTTTCCAATGAGATCTTCGGGTTTAAAAAACTCTGCAATCCCTGAAACTATCGTGCGTTTGTCAATGCCGATGTCAATTTTTAGTTTAAGCAGCTTTTGAGTTTTAGCCACTTTTTCGGCTTCAAGAATGGTTCCTGTGCGGATGTCCATCTTAGCAAAGTCCTCATAGGTAATTTCTGGTTTTGAGGGATTTGCCTCAGGAGCTTCCTCGCTGTTGGCCTGTTTAGTACTATGCAGTTTCTCTACCTGTTTGCTGATAGCATCATCCTCTATTCGTTCGAACAACAAAGCCGGCTGATTGAGCTGATGACCAGCTTTCAGCAAGGCAGTGCTGCCGGCTTCATTCCAGCCTGGCTCGGCAAGGTTTAGCATCCCCAACAACTTCCTGGATGAGACCGGCAGGAAAGGCTGCGACAAAATAGCCAGGTTGGCACACACCTGCAACGAAATGTTGAGGATAGTGCGAACCCTGTTTTCGTCGGTCTTGAAAAGCTTCCAAGGTTCGGTTTCGGTGAGGTATTTATTGCCAAGGCGGGCCAGGTTCATCAGCTCCGTTAGTGCTTCCCGAAAACGGTATTGTTCAAGGCTTTGCTCTATCTTGGCCGGAAAAGAACTGATTTGGCTGATAACCTCCCGGTCTGTTTCTGTTAACTCCTGTTTATCGGGCACTTTGCCATCAAAATATTTTAGTGTGAGCACCATTGTGCGGTTTACAAAATTGCCAAAAATGGCCAACAGCTCACTGTTGTTGCGAGTCTGAAAGTCTTTCCAGGTGAAGTCGTTGTCCTTAGTTTCGGGGGCATTGGCTGTAAGCACATACCGTAACACATCCTGCTGCCCGGGGAAATCCTGGAGATATTCGTGAAGCCACACCGCCCAGTTGCGCGAGGTACTGATTTTGGCGCCCTCAAGGTTCAAAAACTCATTGGCCGGAACATTGTCGGGCAATATGTAAGACCCCTCCGCTTTGAGCATACCCGGGAACACAATGCAGTGAAAAACAATGTTATCCTTGCCGATAAAGTGTATCAGTTTAGTGTCTTTGTCTTTCCAGTAGGGTACCCAATTCACCTTTTCGGTCTTTCCGGATGCTTCGAGCTGCTGGTTTCTCAGTTCTGCCCATTCGCGTGTGGCAGAGATATAACCTATGGGTGCATCGAACCAGACATAAAGGACCTTTCCGATGGCCTCTTCCAAGGGAACTTGTACACCCCAATCGAGGTCGCGTGTTACTGCACGGGGTTGCAATCCGTGATCCAACCACGACTTGCACTGCCCGTAAACATTTGTTTTCCAATCATCTTTGTGATCTTCAAGTATCCATTTGCTGAGCCATTTGCTGTATTTATCGAGGGGCAAAAACCAATGTTTTGTTTCTTTCAGTACGGGAAGATTGCCACTGAGCACCGAACGGGGATTGATCAGGTCGGTGGGGCTAAGCGAGGTGCCACAATTCTCACATTGGTCGCCATAGGCTTTTTCGTTGCTGCAACGCGGGCAAGTTCCCACCACATAGCGGTCGGCCAGAAACTGCTTCTGCTCCTCATCATACAATTGTTGCTGAGTTTTAACAATAAATTCGCCTTTTTCAAAAAGTGTTCTGAAGAAATCAGAAGCTGTTTGATGATGAATGGCATTAGAGGTGCGGCTATAGATGTCGAATGAAATGTCGAAATCTGAGAATGCCTTCTTTATGATGGCATGGTATTTATCTACGATCTGCTGTGGCGAAACTCCTTCCTGCCTTGCTTTTATTGTAATCGGGACCCCGTGTTCGTCGCTTCCGCAGATGAAAATCACGTCTTTTTTCTTCAGCCTGAGGTAGCGCACATAAATATCGGCAGGCACATAAACACCGGCTAAATGTCCGATGTGCACAGGCCCATTGGCATAGGGCAATGCCGCCGTGATGGTGTATCTTTTTACTTCTTTTGTTGGTTTGGTCATATAATCTCCTGATTGTTCACACATTGTGAGGCTGGCAAAGATAGCAGTTTTTAAGTAACTGAATAGTTTTTGATGCCCCGAATGTTGACAGCAATTTTCATATTTTTACACGATTTTAATTGTTCCCGCATTTATTCATGGACCAAGCATATCGGTAATCAAAAATGAACACACCTCCATATTTGCGCCAGGGCGACCGTATAGGAGTGGTGACACCCGCAAGGTTTGTCACCCCTGAAGATATTGAGCCGGCCCTTAAGCACATCCAGGGCTGGGGGCTCGATATCGTACGCGGGCAGCATCTTTACGCCCGGCATCACCAGTTTGCCGGCACCGATGAGCAACGCTTAGCCGACCTGCAAGCCATGCTTGACAACGACAGTATCCGCGCAATCATCTTTGCACGTGGGGGCTACGGAACCCTTCGCATCATTGATCGGTTAGACTTCCACCGCTTGGCATTGCATCCCAAATGGATCGTGGGCTATAGCGATATCACAGTTTTGCACGCACACCTTGAAAAACAGATTGGCACCGAAACACTCCATGCGCCTATGCTTGTTGGTTTTGATGGCAGCGCCGAGAGTCTTGCCTCTATGGAATCGCTACGCAAAACTCTTTTTGGCGAAACACTGGAATATTCTGTATCTCCTGGTCAATTTTCAAAAATTGGAACAGCTCATTCCACACTCACGGGCGGAAATCTTTCGCTTTTATACGCCCTTGCTGGTTCAGAATCGGAAACCGACATCAGCGAAAAAGTGCTTTTCATCGAAGATGTTGACGAATACCTATATCACATTGACCGTATGATGCATCAACTAAAACGTAGCGGAAAGCTGAAAAACCTCGCCGGGCTGCTGGTAGGGAGTATGTCGAAAATGCGCGACAATAACATTCCTTTTGGTAAAACAGCCGAAGAGATCATTCATGAGGCAGTGAAAGATTATCAATATCCGGTGCTCATGGGTTTTTCGGCCGGGCACGAGGCCCTGAACAATACATTGATCATGGGAAGAAACATAATCCTTGAGGTGAGTAAAAATGAAGCCAGAATTCAGTTCGAAGAAAAAGTGGCCGGCACTGGTAACAAAAAAGCCGGTTCGAAGTTTCTTAAAAGTCTGTTATACATTTCCATCTTGTTTTTATTGATTTATTCGCTTTACTATTTTATCATGAATTTTATGCTCAAATAACCATGGCCGAACATAATGAACTTGGAAAATCGGGTGAACAAATTGCGAAGGGGTATTTTATTTCCAAAGGATACAAGATTCTCGAAACCAACTGGCGTTCAGGAAGGTACGAAATTGATCTTATTGCCAGGGATAAAGACCAGCTTGTGATTGTGGAGGTAAAAACCCGCACCACTAACGTGATGATGGAACCCGAAGCTGCTGTTACCAAAGACAAACAGCGTATGCTTATCCGGGCTGCCAATGCCTACGTGCAACGATTCAACATTGCATCGGAAGTGCGTTTCGATATTATTTCCATAATCATCGCTAAAGAAGAGCACCGAATCACGCATATACCCGATGCGTTTTATCCAACGCTGTTTTAACCCCTTTTATATTTTTTACTTCGACTGGAAGATAAAAACCGGTTTATTGAACCGTTTTATAGCATTTCGGGTGATGCTTGTAGTAAAGAGTTGAGCGAACAGGCTGTGTTTATGGGTATTGAAGGCAATCAACCCCACATTGTTGTTGCGCATATAGGTTTCGAGACCAATGAGTACATCATCGCTCACCATGATGTTACATGTAAGTTTCTGACCCGGGAAATCTTCCTTAAAACTGTGTTGGAGTGATTCCATCTTCACCGGATCCCATGGCTTTTTCCTTCCAATGCTGATATGCACACAATGCAGGTGCATTTTGAATGGCCTGATGAAATGGATAAGTTTATGCAATGCAATCACATCGTTTTCGTCGAAATCAGTGGCGTATAAACCATTTTTGACCTTGTCGAGACCTTTGTAACTGGCCGAAGCTGGCACCGCAAGCAATGGAACATTCAACCTGTCAATAAGTTTCGCCGCTACGCTGCCGAAAATTCCTTCTGTTTTTTCGGCAACGCCGTGTGTCCCGATCACCACCAGGCCGGGGTTGTATTTTTCGCAAAAATCCATGATGGCTTCGTCGGCAAAACCGCTGCCCAGCGAGTACGAAAGCGTTACGCCCGTTATCTTTTGGTCGGTGATTTCCTTTTTCAATAAATCTTTCAGTTCTGTAATATTCCGCCTGGCTCTGATTTCAATTTCCTCGAAATATTTATCGTAATTCAATTGATACATGTGCGAACCCTCATAAGCCGGAATATCAAGTATGGGTTTGAAATGGGCATGAAAGAGTTTTACCTCGGCCTTGAATTTTTCGGCCAATCCGATGGCATAGCGACAGGCATTCAATGAGTAATCCGAAAAATCAACAGGAACAAGAATACGCCGGATGCGTTGCATTTGTTTCACCGTTTTTTCTTTATCCCTGCCCGATTCTTCTTTTATTGCTTCAATAATCTTCAAGGCATGGGCAACCTCTATATTTCTTACTTTCAACTTGACCCCTCCACCCACAGAGGGTTGAACAATATTCACACCAGTAAGGGAACAATCAATACCGGCAGATTCAAGTTGGGTCTTCAGCATCAACGCCCTGCTGTAGGTGTGAATTGCTATGGTTGTAAGTTTGTCTTTCATGATTTCTCGATTTTAAAAACAACCATAAATATACGAAGCATTTTTCAAATAGAAACATCCGCTACTATTTTATTTCAAAATAAAAACCAACAGATCAACTCTAGCTACACTATCTTTTGTAATTTCGCAGGCTAATTTTCAGACATTCAATGCAAAACGACAATAAGGAGCAACCCCCCGACAAACGGGTAAGCAATCGTCCATCGGATAAACAACCAGGTGCAAGGCCCTCAAAAAGCAAGGAGCCGTCGCAGCACAAATCTTTTTCAGGGAATGACAATAGAGCTGAAGCACCCAAGCGTGGTTCAAAGAATCAAACCGATAAAGGAAAACCTAAACGCTACTCCTCAGCCAGCGACAAACCCGAACAAAGGGACGAACGTCCAACCCAACGCACATCAAGAAGCGATAGGTCTTCAGGTTCCTCCGAAAGGCCTAAACGCTACTCCTCCGCAAGCGACAAACCCATACAAAGGGACGAACGGCCAACCCAACGCACATCAAGAAGTGATAGATCTTCAGGCTCTTCCGAAAGGCCTAAACGTTACTCCTCAGCCAGCGACAAACCCGAACAAAGGGACGAACGGCCAACCCAACGCACATCAAGAAACGGTAGGTCTTCAGGTTCTTCCGAAAGGCCTAAACGTTACTCCTCAGCCAGCGACAAACCCGGTGCAAAAAAACCGCGCCCAGTAAACACCGATCCCGACAAGCCCATCAGGCTCAACAAATTTGTTGCCAATGCAGGCATTTGCAGCCGTCGCGAAGCCGACAAACTCATCGAAGCTGGCGCCGTGAGAGTAAACGGGGTAATTGTAACTGAATTAGGAACCAAAGTAACACCCTTCGATAAGGTGCAATTTGGCGACCAAACACTTTCGGCCGAAAAATTGCGCTATGTGCTGCTGAATAAGCCCAAAGACTACATCACCACTGTTGACGATCCTTTCAAGCGAAACACCGTGATACAACTTGTGAGGGATGCCTGCCGCGAACGCATCTATCCCGTGGGCCGTTTGGATCGCAACACCCCGGGGCTGCCTCTCTTGACGAATGACGGAGAGCTAACCCGCCGCCTGACACACCCACGATTCGGAGTCCGCAAAATCTATAATATTGAGCTGGACAAACCACTAGCAAGAAGTGACTTTGACAGTATTGCTTCGGGTGTAGACCTTGATGGCGACACTGTTGCCATTGATGAAATTGCTTATGTTGAAATTGATAAAAACAAGAAACATATAGGCATTGAACTTCACTCTGGCCAGAACCATGTTGTTCGGCGCATCTTCGAAAAATTTGGTTATGACGTTGAGAAACTCGACCGGGTGATGTTCGGCCCCCTGACAAAAAAGAACCTACCCCGCGGCCGCTGGCGTTTTCTCGACGACAACGAAGTAAGGATGCTCAAAAGACTTTAGTTGTCAACACGATGATATATAGATCATTGCGATCTGTTTCCTGATATCTTCCCATTTGTTTTGCGGAATCTTTGCTCCCAGGTTACCAATGACATTGCCTGCCAGCAATGCCCCGATTTTTCCGCACTGTGCCAATGGCAGATTATTGATTATCCCATGTAGAAATCCAGCAGCATAAACATCGCCCGCCCCTGTTGTATCAATCAGGTGAGCAGAAATCGCATCTATTTTGTAAACTTGCTGGCCCTGCTGTATCAGCGAACCGTTGGCACCGGTTTTTACAACCGCAATTTCACATTGATTGGCAAACACGGCCAAGGCTTCTTCAGGTTCACAGCCAGTAAAAGCAAGTGCCTCCTGTTCGTTGGCAAAAATTATGTCAATGTAGTCCCTAACAATTCGTAGGAGAAATTCCAGGTTGTCTTCCACCACATTGAAGCTCGCCATATCGAGCGAAACCTTCAATCCATTGTGTTTGGCGATTTTCAGCGCTGTTT
>JAUXXY010000089.1 GCA_030684735.1 Bacteroidales bacterium
GAGTGCTCCCTCTTCAATAAAGATATCTGGAAAAAACAACTCAGAAAAAATATCTGTTTCCTTAAGCCGGATAATAGCGTTGAATGATTGATTTGGAATGGCAATATCATTCTGATCAAGGCTAAGTGCCAGGGATGGAAGGTATTGGTGCATCATTTTTTTTAGGGCCGGCCAAAGTTTAGCATAGTCAAACACGCCTTTAATGTCGGCGTCGGCATAATCGGATCGAAGGGTAAGTGTTTTTTGAAGCAACGAATCGGGATTGGCTTCCAGCACAAGGTTTTTTAAATTATATACCTTCCCTGCTTCGCTATATCGAGTATCGTTGATTATGATTTTGCCCTGCAACTCATCAAGGTTTGACCCTGAGAAATTGATGGTGAGACTGGAACTAAGCGTTGATGATAAATCTCTGTTTATCAGATTCATTGTACTAAGCCGTGCATCAACCAGCAAGGCAGAGAAATCGAACACCGGGGGATCCTGGTTCAAATCAAACAAGCCCTGGAATCCAAACTGTATTAGCTCGTCGTTGATCGAAAGTTGCCCGTCGAATTTTTTGTCCTTTAGCTCCCCTTTCATCGTGATGCGGTCATAGCTATTTCTCCTGAATTCGAGTGAGTCAACAACGGCGTTGAACTGCAGGTCGAAATTTGAAGGAAATCGCCCCGTGCCAACAACATCGGCAGTCAGATTCAGGGTACCGAAATTTTCGGTATCAGCCAGCAATTTCCCCAAATTAAACGCCTTGGTAGCTAAGCTTCCTTTATATTGAAGCTCATCAGTTTCAAAATCATATCGCAACGCGATGTCGGTATTCACCTTTCCCATGTTGGATGTGAAGGTTCCGTAGGAAACAAAATCGGTATAGAAGCCAGTAAATATGGCTTTGACACGTATTACTCCCAGTTGATAGAATTCCTCGGACAAGCTAAGGTATGTTGGCCCATTTGATGATGGCAAACGAAAAGTGGTAAGGTCGCGGCTTTGTGTTGTTAATTCCTTGATATCAAGATGAATAAATGTTTCGGCTAATCCAGGAAGACCATCCAAAGTGAGGTTTCCGACGAAGCGGGTTGAGCGACCATAAGTAAAACGAAGGTTTTTGGCACGTAAACTTTTTATTTCTCCTGACAGGTTTCCCTCAAGCGTGAAAAGATTGTCCATGCCTCGCATTTCGGGAACAAACCACGAAATGTCATTCAGGTTAAGTTCTGATGGGTGAATTGTTGCTTGTAGGTAAACGCTATCGGTAAAATGCGAAAATGCTTTAAGGCTGCTGAAATGCATACCAAAATCAAGCAGCAAATCCGAGTGATCTGTTTGCAGGATGCTGTTATTCAATTCGATAGAAGTAGGACAAAACACCAGGTCAGCTGTCAGTCGCCGCAGATTAAACCCACTGTGTTCCACAGCACTCAGATGATGAATGTACGCCAGGAGGGTGTCGCCGGAAGATGAAATATTGTTGGCAGTCAAATTCATATTCTGAAGCCGAAGGTGGTTAACGTCAATGCCATAGCTTGCAGGCTCCCTGTTAAAATCCTGCATCGCGAAGCAAGCATTACTGATAGTCAGGCTGGCCAGATCGAAGCGCCAGGGTCTTGATTCTGTTGCTATGGTATCGCCTGGACCAAAATAATCAACAAGGAACTGAAAATTAAAATTGTCATTCCCTTTCAACTTCAGCAGGTTTATCTCCGGATTCTCGAGCAATATTCGTCCTAAATGGAAGAAGCGTTTTTTCAAGCTGAGTTTGTGCAAGCTTAGTTCTAAACGTTGGGTATGAAGCAATGGCTTCCCCTCTAAGCCATCAATTCCAAAATTTATTGCTTCAACTGACAAAGGAAGCCTAACCCGCAGTTTTTCGATATACACGTTGGTGCCCAGCTCATTGCTTAGATAGGTGGTGGCTTTATGTGCCAACCAGGTTTGCACAGGACCAAGTCCTAACGCCAACCATAAAGCAAGGAGCAATACTGCCAGCAACAGCAGCGTACGGGCCGTGATACGAAGTGCTTTTTTGATAACTTTGTCGTTTTCCAAAATCAACGTGCTATGCCGGTTTATATTTTGGGCATTGAATCATCGTGCGACGAAACATCTGCTGCTGTGCTGAATGGCACCACCGTGCTAAGCAACTTCATTGCCACCCAAACCGTTCACCAACACTTTGGTGGAGTGGTGCCCGAACTGGCCAGCCGTGCCCATCAGCAGCATATCATCCCAGTGGTTCATACTGCCCTACAAAGAGCAAATGTAGATAAAAAAGATCTCTCAGCCGTTGCTTTCACCCGTGGGCCGGGTTTGCTCGGTTCGCTGCTTGTGGGCGTGTCGTTTGCCAAATCGTTTGCGCAAGCATTGCAAATCCCGCTGGTTGCAGTTGACCACATGCAGGCCCATATTCTGGCGCACTTCCTGCAACTGCCAGGGCAAGAAAAACAGGTTCCAACGTTTCCGTTTATTTGCCTTACCGTATCCGGCGGACATACCCAGATTGTTAGGGTAAACGATTACTTCGAGATGAAAATCATTGGCCAAACCATTGATGATGCTGCCGGCGAGACTTTCGACAAGGCTGCGAAGATCATGGGCCTGCCCTACCCCGGCGGGCCAGTGATTGACAAATTAGCCAACCAAGGAAATGCCGAAGCATTTAAGTTCGCCAAGCCAAAAGTTTCGGGTTATGATTACAGCTTTAGCGGGTTGAAAACCTCTATCCTGTACTTTCTGCGCGACCAGTTAAAAAACGACCCTGAATTCATCACTAAGCATAAGAACGACCTGGCTGCCTCGGTACAGAAAACAATCATTGATATTTTAACCGAAAAACTTATCCAGGCTTCCGAAGCCACGGGTATTAAAGAAATCGCCATTGCCGGTGGCGTCTCGGCCAATTCGGGCCTCCGAAACAAAATGCTTGAATTTCAGCAGACAAAAGGTTGGAATATTTACCTGCCCGGGTTGGCATTCACCACTGATAATGCTGCCATGATTGCTGTGGCAGGGTATTTCAAATACCTTACAGGCGATTTTGCCCCCTTGGATATAACCCCGTATTCGAGAGGCGGGCACGTATTCGGGTGATCACTTCATGATAATAAAGCGCTTGTCTCCGGCCGGTTTTATTTTTCTTGCAGATGCATCGTACCGCAGATACATGCTCTCTATGCCCGGCGAGGATAGATTGCTGTTAATATAGCGGTTCATCATATAATCAGCAAGGTATCCGGCGAAGCGTTGCCCTGCCAAACGAGCCAACGGGTAGGCCTGGTTTACTTCGATGGTATCAATGGTGTAAATGTACTTGAACTCACCGGTATAAGGGAAAAAGCGCAGTCGGCCCTCCAGCTTATCCATAAGCGTAACATTTGAAAAAGCAACCTCTTTATGCGGAGCTTCTTCGTTTACTCCGCTAATTTCGAACCAGGCATTAAAACGGACTACGTTAAGATATAAATCTCCAAGATAATAATATTGAAAATCAACATCCTTTTCATAAACAGCTTCAATATCCTCCTCTAGCTGAGCCTGGGCAAGGTTAACAACATATTTATAGCCCTGATTATCAAAAAACAAGTCCGAATCGGGTGCCAGATAAACGGCCATCCTACGCGCGCGCAATTCACGAATCAATGCATTCACATACTCTTCGAGAAACATCGAGTCGGAAATATATTGCACAAACATGCTTTTTTGAAATAAGATAGAGTCGAGCGTATATTGATCCATCGAAGCTGCATCGGGCACTTCGTAGGCTTTGAGGTTGGTTTTATAAAGATAATCAAGCGGAAACACAAGCACCGAAATATATTCCTGGTTGTGCAGAAACTTATGAGCCAGTTTGCGCTCAACACTGCACGACATCAGCAAGAGTGAAGCAGCCAGCAATAATGCCAAGGGTTGTAGTTTGGTAGCCATGAACTTTGTGTTAATTCATTTTGTTGGCAATCACCTTTTCAGCAAATTTCAGGCCATAGTCGAATGCTTTTTGCAGCGCATCGTTGTGGGGTGTGAACTTGATGAACAAGGACTCACCAACATAGTTCAGCTTCAATCCTTCGAAGTTATTAATGATGATTTTATCGGCATCGCCGCTCCACCCGTACGAGCCAAAAGCACCTGCCAACTTGCCACGGTCGCGGATGGGGCTGATGAGTGCAAACACACTGTAGATCTGTGCCAGGATGTTTTGATTGATAGTTGGTGTGCCGATGATCAGGCCGGAGCAACGCGCCAGGTGATCGTCAATGTCAGACAGGGGCATGGCCTCGATGTCGTGCAGTTCAACTTTGATAGCGCCTGTCGCAGCCAGCCCTTCGGCGATCTTCCGGGCCAGCAGCCCAGTGTTGTCATATGCTGATACGTATGCGATAAAAACACGGTTGGCCTCTTGCATAATCGCGGCTTCCTGCGACAGCTTCTCGCTCCAGTCAACATATTTTTTCCAGTTGCTTCGTAATATGGGGCCATGTCCCGTGCAGACAGCCTTTATGTCGAGCGGGCGGATTTTTTCGATGGCCTTGACCATGAACCTACTGAAAGGCTTGAGGATCACATCGAAATAGTATTTGAAGGCATCGTCCCAGTTGCCAACCAGGTCGTCGAACATGTTTTCATGGCAGTAATGTGCTCCAAACGAATCGCAGGTAAATAGCACATTATCAGGTTCTAACCAGGTGTACATTGAGTCGGGCCAGTGTAGGTTGGGTGCACCAATGAAGCGGAAAGTTTTGCGGCCGGTGCTAAAGCTATCACCGTCTTTTACAATGCGATGCCTGAATGACTCGCCCAGCAGATCATGCATGTTGCGGATGGCTACCCCACTGCCAACAACGGTAGCGTTGGGTGCTATACGCAGCAGGTTCCTGACACTGCCCGAGTGATCAGGCTCGGTGTGGTTAAGGATAATATACAGTATTTCAGCCGGATCGGTAAGCTGCCGTATCTTGGCTTCATAGATGTCCCAAAATTTCTCCTTGGCGGTTTCAACAATCGTTTTTTGCTCGTCGTCAACAAAATAGGAATTGTAAGTGGTGCCGTATTTGGTCTCCATCACCACATCGAAGGTGACCAGGTCTGGATCGAGCACTCCTATCCATTTCACATCTGGAGTTATTTCAAGTATCTGGTTGTTTTTCATAATTCAATGGCTAAAACTTATATCATGTTCTGAAAAAGACAGGTAGCGAAATCCAGTTCCGCAATGGCAGGATAGGGTCGTAGTAGAATATATTTCCCGGAACAGTCTCATAATCAAACTTTAAAATTCAATAATCATTTGTTTGCTGTCTTCGTCGCTGCGCCGGGGCGCGATGGGTTTGGGCTCCACCGGAGGAAATAGATCGGATAGAGAGCCTACTGCTTCCTGTTCTTGCTCCCCGGCTGTAACAAGCCCGTTAGAACAGTCTGTGCTATCTGCTTCAGCAGTCCCTGGAACTACTGAAAATCCAGTAATTGCCTGAGCACCTGCCTTGGCATCAAGCTCACCCCCATCACTGCGGCTGCTGCCATCATCAGTTTCTTTTTCTTCAGATTTAGTTAATGTGATTATTTTAATAAAGTACTTCGAGACCTTCTTGCCCAAGGCTTTCACACCCATCACTTCAACCAATTGATTAAGATGTATGATTTCGTTGGCATGAGGTTTCTTGTTGAGTTTATCATCGTACACCACCGTAACAAGTGGATTGTCGCTGGTGCTGAAAAGAATCAGTTTGTTTAGCTCCGGTTCAGGCATGAAGGATGTCTTTTTGTCGCCATTTTCGATGACAAAGCGTTTCACAAAATAGAAATGTTTTTCGTTGTGAAAATACACGGCAGTAAGTATGGTTGCTTGGACGAATTTTTCGATATGAATCAGGTCTTCGTCGAAATGCAAGCCCAGGTCGTAGCTGGTGAGCTGGTAGGCCCCCGACTGCATGATGGTCAATATTTTATCATCGCCGGCAAAATCTCCAAGGTAGCGGCCACGTTCGTCGGCATTGAGTCGCCGAATGCTGTCGTCGAACCAGATTGGCCGTGCACCAAGTGTTGAAACACCCTCTTCGGTTTTCACGATCTTCTGCACATGCTTCTTGCTCAGGATATTTCCTTTGGACCCTCGCCCTTTGATGGTAAGTGTGCTGAGGTCGAACTCAAAAATAAGTTTCTTGAGCCGCTTTTGGGGGCGCAAATGCACCCGTATTATCTCTGCCTCGCCATTGGGATTGGCAGTGAAATAGAGCACCTTGCTGCCTGAAACATCTCCGGTAAGGTCGTACTCTTTGTCGCGCGTGATGCCCAACACAGCAAAGCGTTTGACGTACACCGGTCCGTTTTTACCATTGCGGTAAGCCATGTTGTAGATGGTGCGGTCGTCGTTGCGTTTAAACACATCAATGTGGATGATGTGCTGGCCAACAAATACTTTCTCGGCCACCTTCAGCACCTGGAAAGTTCCGTTTTCGCGAAAAACGATGACATCATCAATGTCGGAACACTCGCACACATATTCATCCTTTTTCAGTCCCCACCCAACAAAACCAACAGCCTTGTTCACATAAAGTTTCAGGGTGGCAGCTGCCACAGCAGCAGCTTCGATGGTGTCGAAGTAGCGAATCTCGGTGCGGCGTGTGCGGCCCTTGCCATGTTTCTTCAACATCTGCCTGAAATGCTCAATGGCATAGTCAACCAAATGGTTCAGATGATTTTGCACCTGCCCCATTTCTTCCTGCATCCGTGCTATGTCTTCGTCGGCCTTCAAGGAGTTGTATTTCGAGATGCGTTTGATCTTTATCTCGGTGAGGCGGATGATGTCGTCGGTGGTGATAGAACGGATGAGCTTTTTCATGTATGGCTCCAGTCCTTTGGCAATGGCCTCAATCACTTCCTGCCAGGTTTGGCATTCTTCGATTTTGCGATAGATGCGTTTTTCGATAAATATTTTCTCGAGAGAGGCAAAGTGAAGCATTTCAAGCAGTTCATCCTTACGTATCTGTAACTCCCTACGTAGAATATCAACCGTGTTCTCGGTTGAGATCCTGAGCATCTCTTTCACACCCAAAAATTGAGGCTTACCTTGGTAGATTACGCAGGCGTTGGGTGAGACGGCTATTTCGCACGCAGTAAAAGCATATAGCGCATCAATGGTGGTGTCGGGCGACACTCCGGGCTGCAGGTGGATGAGTACCTCAACATTTTCGGCTGTGTTGTCGTCAATCTTGCGTATCTTGATCTTGCCTTTGTCGTTGGCAGCCACGATGCTGTCAATCAATGTTCCGGTGGTGGTTCCGAAAGGCAACTCGGTGATTGACAGGATTTTTTTATCGAGCTTGTTGATTTTGGCCCTCACGCGCACCTTGCCACCGCGCAGGCCACGGTTGTATTTCGAAAAATCGGCCAGGCCACCCATTTGAAAGTCGGGATAGAGGTCGAAATCTTGGTTTTGCAGGATTTTTATGGAAGCTTCGATGAGTTCAACGAAGTTGTGCGGCAGTATTTTTGAAGCCAGCCCCACGGCGATGCCTTCGACACCCATGGCCAGCAGCAAGGGGAATTTCACCGGTAGGGCGAGGGGTTCCTTGTTACGGCCGTCGTATGAAGATTTCCATAGTGAGGTTTTCGGATTAAACACCACATCGAGGGCGAATTTCGACAGGCGTGCTTCGATGTAGCGAGGTGCAGCAGCGCTGTCGCCTGTGAACGTGTTGCCCCAGTTACCCTGGGTATCTACCAACAACTCTTTCTGGCCTATTTGCACCAGCGCATCGCCGATCGAAGCG
>JAUXXY010000095.1 GCA_030684735.1 Bacteroidales bacterium
ATAGGTTTCATTATCAATCTGCACCATATAAACACCCAGGTCACCTTTTAGGGGTTTCGAAATTTCGCCCTGTTTCAAGCCAAAAATCTTACCCACAATACCTGGCTCACGGCCATAACGCGGTAGATTCATGGAGTTGAAATTAATATAGTTTATTGTATCAACAGGGGCATTGAGTTTTAGAGCTATAGAGATTAGGTCTGTGCCATTTTTTGCAGCTTCCTCAAACTTGCTTATTAGGATTTCGGCTTTCTTTTCGCGTCGAGCCAAGGGTTCAATCATAATTTTACTCTGTTCAAAAGGAATAGTTCCCTTATTCTTTGTCTCCCTGAGAATAGCCACTACAAAAGAACCATCCAAGTCAAAAGCTGCTGAAACATCGCCTTTTTTTATACTCTTGCTAAACATCCACCTAATGATCTCGCGCGGAGCTGAAATACCAGGAATACTATTGTCCATGGGGCGGATGTCATCGGCGCTGCGTTTTGACAGACCCATTTCGACCACTGCCTTCTCAAAGCTCTCGGTATTATGGTTGGTGCCGGCAAATTGACTGGCTTTCACATACGCTTCTTGTATAGTCCTTGTGCTGGGCTCAATCGCTCTTTCAACAATAGCTACCCTCACTTTTGGTTTTGCTTCTTTTTTTCCGGTTATTTCAACAATGTGAAATCCAAATCGGGTTTCAACCTTTAGAATATCTCCCACACGGCCATTTAGTACAGCTTCATTGAACGGGTGTACCATGGCGCCATCGGCAAACCAATTGAGGTCTCCTGCGCGTTGAGCGGCAGATGGATCGTCGGACATGGTCGAGGCCAAGGTCTTGAACATTGCACGGTTTCGTTGAACGACCGTTAAAAGGCTGTCAGCAATTTGCTGAGCCCGTTCTTTGGTACGTGTTATTTCCTGATTTATATCTGTTCCCTGGAAAGAGATAAGAATGTGACTTGCTTTCATCGAATCAGGACGGCTTCGCATATCAACCAACCTGGCAATGGTAATTTTATTTTCTTCCATGAACGGGCCAACAATGGTGCCCACAGGAGATTCGAACATGGGTTCTTCGATGTTTAACGGTAAAGCACCGCGCCCGAACCATGAGCTGTCGTAACGTTTATCAGAAAAGGAATTCACAAAAATACCGGGATTGGCTGCTTGCTGAAACTCTTCATAAATCTCCTGTATCTCTTTTGATATTTGCTCACGGTCGTCTTCCGAAGGCTGAACTTCGAAAATAACATAGTCAATCGAACGCAATTCGTCAGGTTGCTTAAAACGATATTTGTTTTTTTCGTAATAGTCTTTCAAATCCTTGTCGCTTAAAATGACCTGTTCGTCCGGGATGAGTTGATAGCGCTGCACCACCGATCGCAGTTCAAGTTGACGGTTTTTTGATTTGTGATCTGATTTTGCGATTACGGCAGGCATATAGTAAGCCCGGCTAACTAGGTTACGGTATTTGGTGCTTAGCCTGTCGTTTTTAACTGCTTTTTCGATATAAAGATACCGCTTGCGCATGCTTGGGTCAACTTGATCGAGATTGCGCAGAAAATTATCAACCAGCTCAGGATTGAATACTCCAGTGTTCGGATCGGTGAAACTCTGTTGAATATAGCTGTGCGGATTGACTCCACGGATAAGCTCGTCAAGTTCTTCGGTCGAGACAGTCATACCCAAGGCACTAAACTGTTTATTCATTAGTATTTCGTTGAGCATTTCTTCCCATGTTGATTGGCGAACGCTGTATTGTTCCTCAGATGTTAGGTTTTCGCGGTTAAGACTCTGGCGGCGATAACCCAAGTTGTCCTCTACCCTTTGGTTGAACGTGAGCATGGGAATTTCTTCGCCATCAATAACTCCCACATTGAATTCTTGCTTCTTAGGGCCCTTGGTCAATAAATCGCCCAGTACAAATGCCGCCAATGCTACCCCAATAATTACAATAAGTAGCCCCGATCTTTTTCTGATATCTCCAATTAAAGCCATTTTAAATATTTTTTTTAAATGAGTTTGCAAAAATACAAGAATTGTTCATGTAAAAAACAATAATTACAAAGCAAAGGGCTGAAGATAAAACGATTTTCGCCTTCGGAAGCATGTTATTTGTCGGCGAGAACTGAGAGGCGAACCTGTTCGATGCGGGTTTCGGTGGCAAGTTCAATCACAAAACTATATTTCGCAACCAAAATTTCTTCATTTTCGTCGGGGATGCTTTCGTGATAATACATTATCATCCCGGCAAGGGTTTCGTAGTCGTCTGACTTGGGTAGATTGAACTGATAGGTTTCGTTGAGGTAATCAATTTCAAGCCTTCCGGAGAAAATAAACTCAGTGTCGGAAAGCTGTATCTCAATATTTTGATCCCGGTCGTACTCGTCATCAATTTCGCCGAATATTTCCTCGATCACATCTTCCATAGTTACAATGCCCGATGTGCCACCAAACTCATCAACCACCAGCGCAATTGTTTTATGCTGTTGAATGAAAGTGGTAAGAATTTTGTTGGCGGTCATAGTTTCAGGGGCAATAATGATTGGTTTGATGATGCTTTTTAAATCTGTTGGTCGTTTATAGAGGTCGAATACATGGGCATAGCCGATAATATTGTCAATGCTTTCGCTATAGACGGGTATCCTTGAAAGTCCTTTCTCGCTCATGAGTCCTGCCAGTTCAGCAACCGTATCGTTTTGGTCAATGGCAACGATTTCGGTGCGTGGAATCATGCACTCTCTGAGTTTAATGAGGTGAAAATCCATCGCATTCTGAAACATCTGTATCTCCTGTTTTTCTTCGCTCTGGCGTAGCTGTTCACTGTCGAGTTCTTTCATATAGTTGTCGAGGTCAACAGGACTAAACTGATAATGCTGATCAATAATGTTGATGCGAAGAATATATTTCAGGATGAACTCAGATAATTTTGTAAAGACCAGGATGACCGGAAAGAACAGTAGGTAGAAAAAATGGATGGGGAGGGCAAACACATTCAACACCGCATTGGGATTAATCCTGAACAGCATTTTGGGTAAAAATTCGGCAAATATTAGTATTAACAGCGTTGACAGGATTGTTTGCAGCAAAAAAATAGAGAATTCGTTATTCAGGAAAGAGGGAAGCCTATTGCTCAGCCAGGGTTCAAGGCGGTGGGTCATGGCCATGCCATAGATGACTAAGGCAAGATTGTTTCCGACAAGCAACGCGGCGATGAGGTGAGAAGGCGACTTGATGAATCGTGCCAATAATCGGCCAGTCGTGGTTCCCTTGCTTTTTTCGAGTTCAATCTTGAGTTTATTAGATGTGATAAAAGCAATCTCGATGCCCGAAAAAAAAGCCGAGCCTAAAATCATGATCAGAATAAGTGTATAGCTGTCCATCGGTGTTTTTGCTACATGTTTCCCGGCTTAGTTTTTCTCAACTTCAATTTCGCCAGTGGGCTTTTTAATTACCCAATTGTTGAATGATTCGTCAGCCTCAAAACCATTTTCGCCATAAATGACATTGGTTTTGGTGGTGATTTTCACGAATACGTTTGAGTAAATAATTTTTTGCTGTTGATCCCAAACCATGTATTCGGTATTGATTCTTTCATTTTTATCATAATTATGCACCTCGACATTACGGCGAGCTTCCATGGTTTTGGTTCTGTCATAGCTAATGCCATAATCGGCGGTAAGTTCGGTTTTGGGATTCATCAGCGAGTCGAAGAAAATCAGACTAAACCCTTGGGGAAATTCCTGGTAAGAATCCTCACCGGTGTAGCCAAGAGCAACGGGAGCCTTGATCCTGAATTGAAGGCGGCCCATCTCGGTGTAAATAGCATCCATGTTGAAACTCGACACAATGGGTAGAGTATCTTTTTGTGTAACCTCGTAAACCCTCAACATGTCGTTTTCACACGACAAAAGCATGGCCAGCATGTAGCCAACAAGGCCTAAAGTTATAAATGTTCTTAACAGTCGTCCCGAAGGGGAAGGAGGCTCCATTTTCTATGGTGGGTGATTATTACTTGGCGGGCCTAATGGTTGTGTTTTCGTTTATCCAACATTCAACACGGTAGATTTCGCCCTCACTAAGGCCATAAAAGAAGATGGTTTCGTGCGAAGGGAAGTGCTTTGAATAAACCCCGATACGGTTGTTGGCAGCATCGGCCACCGACGAATCAACAGCACGTGCCTGGAGATATTTATCAACGGCTGCCCAATAAACAGCACCGGTCGAAAGCTCATTGGATCCGCAGTCCTTGGCACTTTCGGCATACAGGTCGCCTATCAGAATGAATGCATTGCCCTCGCCAGGCCTGGCATCAATAGCTTTCAGCGCAGCATCGCGAGCCCTGAATGAGTTGTTAAGGCTCTTATAGCTATAGGCTAAAATCAACAGCCCATCAGCTTTATCGCTAGAATTTTGCAGCTTTTCAGCCTCCTTCAGGTATTCAATGGCTTTGCTATATTCCTTGTTTTTGTAATACATCCTGCCAATACCATAGGCTGACTGGGGTGAGGGATCCAGTTCGTAGGCACGCAATGTGGCCTTGAGATAAAGTGGTTTGTCAGTACAACCCTTGCGGTCAAAAAGCTTGATTATCTTGTAAAGAAGTTCAAGATCGTTGGGGGTTTCATTGAATTTCCGGGTAAAAATGGCGACAAGGTCATCGCATGTGGCATAGGGCTCAACTGTTTGCTCAACAAAGTTTCGTACATTTTCCCAGTTGGCAAGCTCTTTAGGATTGTCATGATGTTGGGCACTGTTGAAATCAACAACTCCGATTATTTGCTCGTAGATGGCAAAGAATTTGTCTTTGGATAATTTTTCATCGCGAACCATTTTTTCTGCCGACCGGAAATAGTAAACCAGGATGGCAGGCATTGAAGCATTTCCCTGAAGATCAACCGAGCGCTTGAAAACATCAAATAATTTGTCATTGTTTTCAGGTCGGTGCCTTAAAAGAGCTTCGCCTTTACGCCCCAGTATTTCTCCCTCTTTTCCAAAAAATCTGATGCGTTGGTCGTAAACAATCATCAGGGTGTCAATATATTTATCCTTGCTCTCATGATTTTTGTGTTTGTCAATTAAATGTTCAACAATAGCTGCCCCATCAATATATATGTTCTCGCTGGCACGGGGACTGT
>JAUXXY010000191.1 GCA_030684735.1 Bacteroidales bacterium
GATCCTGATGACGACCATTGGAAACCTATCAGCCCAAACCATGGAACAAGTGGTTGAAAAATACAATACAGCCGCTCAACTTATCAATACTGACGCTGCCGGGGCAGTAAAGAATCTTGAAGAAGCTGTCAAAATGGCCGATATTGTCGGCGAAGAAGCTGAGCAAATCAAAGTAATGGCCGAGAGCCAACTGCCCGCTATGTACTTTAAACTTGCCGGCGAATTATACAAGGAAAAGAAAAATGATCAATCTATTGAGGTTTTTGAAAAAAGCATTATTGCTGGAGAACTTTACAACGATCCTGGTACTGTCGCACGCGCCAAGGACATCTTAGGAAAACTGTATTTTGCCCAAGGCAACAACCACTATCGTGCAGCAGAAAACGACAAGGCCATTGAAGCCCTCAACCGATCATTGGTATATGAACCCAACAACGCCCGGGTTCAAATGTTGCTGGGCCTGATCTATCGCAAATCGGAAGACTTGGAAAACATGACCGCCAGTATGGATCAGGCCATTGCCCTGGCCAAAGTTGGTGATGACGAACAAACACAAAGCACCTGCGAAAAAAGCATGCGTGATTATTTGGCCGTCAGGGCTAATCGTAATATCCAGGCAAACAAGAACAGTGATGCCCTTGAGTTGCTCCAAAAGGCGACGAAATATGGTGATGACGCTCAAACTTACTATTTACTGGCACTCGCCCATAACCGGATCAAGCAATACGACAGTGCCCTTGAATCGGCGCAGACAGCCCTCGCACTCGAAACTGACAACGCAAGTGAAAAAGCCAAGATATGGTTCGAGATTGGGAATGCCCACAAGGAAAAAGGCAATTCGCAAGAAGCTTGCGATGCCTATCGCAACGCAGCACATGGCAACTTTGCCGAAGCTGCCAATTATCAAAGGCAGCAGGTTCTTAAGTGCAACTAAATGCAGCCTTCTAAATCACAGCCCCGATGGATTTACCACCGGGGTTTTTTGTTTACACCATTATTTACTCGTATTTTTGTGAGCCAATATCCACCTGCCTCATTCTATGAAACTATCGGTTGTCATTGTCAATTATAACGTGAAGTATTTCCTCGAACAATGCCTGCATTCGGTTCGAAGGGCTATACAGGGAATTGATGCCGAGGTATTTGTTGTTGACAACAACTCGGTTGACGGGTCGGTAAAGATGCTGGAGGAAAAATTTCCCGAGATCACACTGATCGCCAACACCGAAAACAAAGGTTTTTCAAAAGCCAACAACCAAGCTATTGCACTTGCTACAGGAGAGTATATTTTGCTCCTGAATCCCGATACTGTTGTTGAAGACGACACTTTCTCCAAAGTGATTGGTTTCATGGATACCCATGCTGATGCCGGCGGGTTGGGGGTGAAAATGATAGACGGAAAAGGTCGTTTTCTGCTCGAATCGAAACGTGGACTTCCCAGTCCTTCAGTAGCTTTTTATAAGATTTTCGGGATGGCCAGGCTTTTTCCCAAATCCAAACTGTTCGGACAATATCATCTATCTTATCTCGACAAGGAAAAAACACATCAGGTTGACATTTTATCCGGGGCATTCATGCTGCTTCGCAAACAAGCCCTCGACAAAACAGGCCTCCTCGACGAAACGTTCTTCATGTATGGCGAAGATATTGACCTGTGCTACCGGATTTTGCAAGCAGGCTACAAAAATTATTATTATCCCGAAACACGTATCATACACTACAAAGGCGAGAGCACCAAGAAAAGCAGCGTGAACTATGTATTCACTTTCTACAACGCCATGATCATTTTTGCACGTAAACACTTCTCCCCAAAAAATGCCCGCCTGTTTTCATTATTCATTCATATTGCAATCTGGCTACGGGCCGGTATTTCGATAGCGTGGCGGTTTGCGCGAAATGCTTTTTTACCCGTAGCCGATGCTGTGCTTCTTTTTACCGGCATCTATTTCATTAAGAGCTACTGGGAAGGCACTTTTATCTACCTTGAGGGTGGGCAGTATCCGGTTGAGTTTATGGCCATTGCTGTGCCTATATATATTCTCATCTGGCTCACCGCAACTTATTTCAGTGGCGGATACGACAAACCGGTGAGATTAATAAAAATCATGCAAGGCCTGTTTTTTGGAACCGTTACCATACTTGTTTTTTATGCATTGCTAAGCGAAACTTATCGCTTCTCGCGTGCACTTATCATGCTTGGTGCTGTCTGGGGATTGGTGGCCATGGATGGCCTACGACTCCTATTGCACCTCACTAAGTTGAAAGATTTCAGATTAGGCACGGCCGAAAACAAGCGTTACCTGGTGGTAGGCGAGCTGGAAGAAGCCAACAGAGTGGCAGAATTACTTCGAAAAACCGAACTCAACCCCAGCTTTATCGGCCTGATCAGTATGAATGACACCATCGGCAATAGCAACGGTTTTATCGGAACCCTCGGCCAGATTCATGACATCATCACCATATACAATATTAACGAAGTAATTTTCTGCGCCAAAGATATTCCGGCACGTATAATCATTGACTTGATGTCGGAGCTGGGTCAGGAACGGGTAGACTTTAAGATAGCCCCTCCTGAAAGCCTTTCAATAATCGGCAGTAACAGCATCAATACCTCCGGCGATCTTTATATGGTTGAGCTAAATTCTATTTCGAAGGTGAACAACCGCCGTAATAAGAGGCTTTTTGATGTTGCCGCTTCTCTGATTCTTTTGGTAATCCTTCCGGTGGCATTATTCACGGTAAAAAAACCCCTGGGTTATATCAAAAACATTGTGTACGTATTGGCAGGTAAGAGATCATGGGTTGGCTATTGCCCTACTCCGGAAGATGATGAACATAGACTTTCGTCTATTCGTAACGGAGTGCTAAACCCAACTGATGTGCTGAGAAAAAGAATACTGAGCAAGGAAGACAACAATCGGTTGAACATCTTATATGCACGGAATTATGCCATTGGAAATGATATAAGAATTCTAATAAAGGGCTTTTACCATACCGGGCGATGATTCCTTATTAGAAGCAAGCTTTTGACCGAAAGAATTGATAAACATTTGTAGAAATTCTGTAAATATTCATCCTGATGAAACTGAAACTCACCCGCCCACTTGCCGTGATTGACCTGGAAACTACCGGTGTAAATGTGGGAAGCGACCGTATTGTTGAAATTTGCATCCTCAAAGTTTGGCCTGATGGAAATCGTGAAATAAGAACACAACGTGTCAATCCGGGCATACCCATCCCGCCGGCGGTTGTTGCCATTCATGGAATAAGCGATGAGGATGTCAAAGACGAACCCACGTTCACGGAGTTGGCTCCACAATTAGTACAAATGCTGAGCAATTGCGATCTTTGTGGCTACAATGCATTGAAATTCGACATCCCTATGCTTGTTGAAGAATTCCTGCGGGCAGATGTGGAATTTGAAATCAAAGGACGCCGGATGGTTGATGTTCAAAACATTTTTCATAAAATGGAGCCGCGCAACCTCAAGGCTGCATTCAGGTTCTATTGCAGCAAGGATCTTATTAATGCCCACAGTGCTGAAGCCGACACCTTGGCTACTTTCGAAATCCTTGAAGCCCAGCTCGACAGGTACGAAGACGTTGCATACAGCAACAGCGATGGCCTTGTGAGCTACCCGGTGGCAAACGACGTGAATGCACTGCACCGGTTCTCGGTATATCACAAGTTTTGCGACCTGGCGGGGCATATCATTTTCGATGACAAAAACAACGAGGTATTCAATTTTGGCAAATACAAGGGCCGGCTGGTTGAAGAGGTTTTCCGTATCGAGCCATCCTATTATGATTGGATGATGAAGAGCCAATTTCCACTGTACACGAAAAAAGTCATCACAAGCATCAAACTGCGGGGTTTTAATAAAGGATCAGCCTCATCGAGATAGATTGCATGGAGAGGGCTGCCGTTCAAGTGAGGTAAATGCCATATTTCAACAGACCATCATACCATCAAACCATGAAAATCATCTGCATCGGACGTAATTATATCGAACATGCCAAGGAGCTTAAGAATCCCGTTCCTACCGAACCTGTTTTTTTTCTAAAACCCGACACAGCGCTTCAAATCAAAAACCGGCCTTTCTTCTATCCTGACTTTTCGAGCGATATACATTATGAACTCGAAGTGGTGTTGAAACTCAACAAAACCGGAAAAAACATTGATTTGCAGTTCGCCAACGATTATTTCGACCAGGTAGGGCTTGGAGTAGATTTTACCGCCCGCGACCTTCAGCAGAGACTGAAAGACAAAGGCTTGCCCTGGGAAAAGTCCAAGGCCTTCGATTATTCAGCACCGGTAAGTGAATTTATTCCTCGCAACGAATTGGGCGACCTGTCGGATCTGCACTTCAGGCTCAATTTGAATGGAAAGAGTGTTCAGAACGGCAGCACTGCCGACATGATTTTTTCATTTGCTGATATCATCTCCTACGTTTCGCGTTTCATCACCTTGCGCGCCGGCGATCTCATCTTCACCGGAACCCCCGAAGGTGTCGGCCCTGTCAAAATCGGCGACCACTTGCAAGCCTGGATTGGTGATCGGAAAATGCTGGACTTCAGGGTAAAATGATTCAGAGTCGTTCAAACAAGGTCATTATTCTCATAGCCAGCGCTTTAATCGTGGATTATTGAAATTATTCAAACATAAGCAAATGTGATAAATTTCTCCGCCTAACTAAGACTGTCAAGCGATGTAATGTTGTAATTTAGCCACTTAGATATGACCTATTTGAAATGATAGACAAAGACAGTGCTTTTAAGAAAATCGCTGACCTTGTTACCCGCTTCGAGGAGCAGTACGAGTTTTACAAGAGATCAGACTATAACGAAACACTCACCAGAAGAGATTTTATTGACCCCTTTTTCAAAGCATTGGGTTGGGACATTGATAATGAAAACGGTTATGCAGAGAGTTACCGTGAAGTAATACATGAAGACAAAATAAAGGTGGGCGGGGCAACCAAGGCTCCTGACTATTCATTCCGGCTGGTAGGCGGTAAGCGACTCTTCTTTGTAGAAGCGAAAAAACCAAGCGTTCAGGTAAAAGACGATATTTATCCGGCTTACCAGGTTCGCAGGTATGGCTGGAGCGCCAAACTTCCTATAAGTATTATTACCGACTTTGAAGAGTTTTCAATTTACGATTGTACCAAAAAGCCAACACCCACCGACAAAGCATCGGTAGCACGGATAAAGTACCTCACCTATCAGGACTACCTGAAAGAGTTTGATTTTTTATGGAACACGTTCAGCAAAGAACGGGTGCTGAAAGGCAGCTTTGATAAGTTTGTGCAAAGCGACACCCACAAAAAGGGTACTACAACTGTTGATAAAGAATTTCTGCAATCGCTTGACAGGTGGAGAACCTATCTTGCTACAAGGATCAGCTGGAATAATAAAGACCTTGACGAGGACGAGATAAATTTTGTGGTTCAGCAAACCATTGACCGCATTATCTTTTTACGTATTGCAGAGGACAGAAGCGTTGAACCCTACGGCAATCTTAAAAACGCATTAAAACAGGGCGACTTTTACCAAAATCTTTTCGGCATTTTCAGGGAAGCAGACGAGAAATACAATTCAGGACTTTTTGATTTTAAGAAAGACAAGATCAGCAAGGACTTAAAGATTGATAACAAGGTAATTAAAACCATTATCAACGAGCTGTATTATCCCGAAAGCCCTTATGAGTTTTCAGTATTATCGGTTGAAATTCTGGGCAGCGCCTACGAGCAGTTTCTTGGAAAAGTAATAAGGATAACCCCTGCACACCATGCAAAGATTGAAGAAAAGCCTGAAGTAAGAAAAGCAGGCGGCGTTTATTACACACCACAATACATTGTTGACTACATCGTAAAAAACACGGTTGGAAAACTGGTTGAAAACAATACCCCCAAAGAAGTAAGCAACATAAAAATCGTTGACCCGGCCTGCGGCAGCGGCAGCTTTTTGATTGGAGCTTTTCAGTATTTGTTAGACTGGCATAAAAACTATTATACTGACAACGGCAAAGTATCAAAAGGCAACAAAGGCAATCCAATGACACCCGATGGCAACCTGACAACAGCCGAGAAGAAGAGAATTTTGCTTAACAATATTCACGGAGTTGACATTGATGTTAACGCGGTGGAAGTAACCAAGCTGAGTTTGCTTCTGAAATGTATGGAAGGCGAAACCGATGCGAGCATTGCCACGCAGTTTAAACTGTTCAATGAAAGAGTTTTACCAACGCTTGATAACAATATTAAAAGCGGAAACAGTTTAATTGATATTGATTTCTATGCCTCTCAACTGGATTTTGGAGATGAAAAGAAAATAAAGCCTTTTAACTGGCAAAAAGGGTTTCCGGAAGTTTTTAAGCAAGGTGGGTTTGATGTGGTGATTGGGAATCCGCCTTATGTTAGAATACAGACATTAAAAGAAACTGCAAAAGAATCTGTAGAATATTTTAAAATAAAATATAAAACAGCAATCTATGGTAATTATGACTTATATGTACTTTTTGTTGAAAAAGGGCTTATTATTTTAAAAGAAAACGGAACATTGGGATTTATTTTGCCTAATAAATTTTTTAATACCGATTATGGCATTGGCCTAAGAAAATTAATTATTGAAAAGAAATACTTAAAATCAATTGTAGATTTCAAGCATAATCAAGTTTTTGAAAATGCTACCACCTATTGTTGTTTGCTATTTCTTCAAAATAAAATAAATTTGAATTTTTCATATCTAAAGGTAATCCCAAAAGTTTCGACTTTTCATATTTCAGATGAAAATTCCATTAAAATTGATTTGCTCGATTCGTCACCGTGGAATTTTTATAATAGTGAAGATAAATCCATTCTTGAAAAATTGAAGTGTAATACCGTAGAATTAATTAATATCCCCTGTGAGATATCAAGAGGTTCAAGCACTGGTAATGATAATATTTATGTTTTGAAACATAGCATAGATGGTAAACTTATTAATGGCTACAATGAATTAGTCACAATTGAAGACGAAATTCTTAAAATCCCAATATATGCCACAGATTATAGTAGATTTAATTTCAAATCACCAAACGTACTACGCATCATATTGGCCTAGCCCCCAATAAATCGGACTATTTTATAAACGGTTAAACAAAGGTATTACTTTTATCGTAATTTTGTATTAGCAAGGAACAACCGAAGGCGATTAATAAACCGATGGTTGCAGAAATGAATCGGCGCCGGTCATTTCGTTTTGAACAATCACATCCTCCAACCCATCGAGGGTTGTCGGCTGTGAGCAAGGAACTGCCCTCTGGATCATAATTCCCGATAATTGCGGGTATGGTATCTTTAACTTGAATTTTATTGTTCTGCATTTCTCGTTGATTTTAGTATCGATTAATCCCTCTTGCCAACATTTCCAGAAAACCATTGGTGGTAAAAATGCTGTGGATGAGTGCAATCTTTGATGGTTGTATTTTTCATAAAATGGAGCTAAGCAGTTATCCAGTTGTTCTATGGACCAAAATGAGTGACGACTTAACATCTGGCTCAGAATGGCATGAAAACTTTCAATATGTCCGTTTTCCTGAGGTGTGTATGGATGTGTAAATACTTGATTGAGTTTGTTTTCTGCAAAAAATTGCTGGACAGTTTTGGCAGCAAAGCGGCTATCGTTATCATTACGAACTTCAATATGGATTCTCTCATATAAGCAATCAAAAGGCTGCAAGTAGTTTTCGATGATATACTCCCAGGCTCGCTTTACTTGTCCTTGCTTAAATTGATATGCACTCTGCCAGTACAAAATGACCCGGGTGAAGGTATCAATGACTGTAAAAATAAAAGCATGTCTGCGGTACTCTTCAACCCAAACGTACTTTATGTCCATTTCTAACACTTCCAGTGGCCTCGTTGGTAATACCTTCCGATATATGGCAAACTGTCGCGGAGCTTTTTTGTGCCTGTCTTTTAATAAATAACTCTCACGCATCAAGCGGTATACCTTCTTGTGGTTGATCAAGTATCCCAATATTAGCAAGGAAAAGGTCATTTTATGATAGCCATAATCTGTGTCCGGATCCGACTGAATTACCTTTACCTGCTGGACTACCTCGGTGTTTAGGACTTGAATCATTCCATCGTCTGCTATCTTTGAGGTAACACGGGAGGGTTTTCGGCCTCTTTTACCTGGCTGTGATTTGTGGTAATATTGGTGCTTACTGACACCAGTGATAACAAGAGCAGTGTCTCGCTTCATGCCTTGGAAAACAAAGTTGTTCACAATCTCCTTCTTTTCTCCAAGGCATACTGTTTTTTTAAGAGCTCGCTTTTGAGCTTGCCCTCCAGTTCCTTTTCAGCTAAAAGCTGCTTTAGTAATTGGTTTTCCTTTTCAAGTTGTCGGATGCGCTTTAGATGTTCAGGGGTCATACTATGTTGTAAGCCTTCTTTGCCCATCTGATCCAACTTCTTTTTCCATGAATAATAAGAAGCCGCATAGACACCATACTTTTCACATGTTGCGTTCACGCCTTTCTCGGATGCTTCAGTTATGATCCGAATCTTCTCTTCTGTTGTAAATGTTCTCTTTTTCATCAGCATAAAATTATAGATTTCTGTCTATAATCTTGTCCGATTATTTAGGGGGCTGAAACATCGGCATTTTGATTCTTTTCAAATATTTTAATTTTATGTGTTTCAACTAACGTGTCTGTTTACGCAAATTGCGTGTATATCCACCCTCGCTACAACCTGCTTTCGACTGATAACAGCCTCAATTTGACCGTAAATATAATAAGTTTCTAAATATCCGGGATATCTAATGGACTTTTTATTTTACCAAATATTTTACGAATCCCGGAGAAAGTACATTCACAATAGGTTTAAGCCTTAGAGTTATCAAATTGGCCGAAACCGCCAACTGGCAGATGGTATGAGAGGCTTTCCCTGTCAGCTAACAATGGTAGAGCTGGCTACTCGATTACCGCCTGTTTTCCTTTCTGTCAAGCTAGTTTAACTGTCTGATTGAGTAATTCCACGTTAAAAATTATCTTGGCATTTAGTGCTTTGAATACTTTTAAAATTGTCTCGAAGCGGGCATCTGTCAGGCTGTTCTCAAGTTTAGAGATTTGTGCTTTCTTAACGCCAACCAGTTGTCCGAGTTCTTCCTGTGTCAAATTGCGTTCTTTTCTTGCCTGTCGGATTGCTTCTCCAAGTAGTTCTATGCTCAATTCGCTTTCAAACGCTTCACGTTTTGGCGTGCCCCGTTTACCGATATGTTTGTCGGTAATCTCGTCTAAGGTGTGCGTTATTAAAGGCTTTTCTTTTGTTTTCATTGTTTTTTCCTTTCAAAATAAAGTTTCCTAAGTCTATCTGCTTTTTCTATTTCTCTGCTTGGGATTTTGTCAGTCTTTTTAACAAGCCCATGTGTTGAGATTACAACAGTCTCGGTTTTACCCGTCTTGTCCCAAAATGCAAAAAGCCGGTAAAGTGATTTGTTAAACAAAGTCCTGAATTCCCATATTTCGTCTTTCAGGTTTTTGAAAAGTTCTCTGTCGTTTGAAAACCTTGCCTTGTGAATGTTGTAAATCACTTTGTCTCTTGCTTTTTCGTCAAGACTATCAAGAAATTCGGAAGCTTCTACTAAAAACTGAATTTGAAATCTTTCAGTCATTTCAAAAATGTTTCTGCAAAGATAAATGTTTCTTTATTAGGAAACAAAAATATTTTCTGAGCGATTTTATAAACTTGGCGCTAACGTATTAGCGTTTTATTTATCGTTCCCAGGCACAAATATAAGCAGAAAGAGACGATAGTCTGTAAGCTGCTAAAAAGTTATTTAAAAGCAATGAAGGGAATGATGAATAAAACCGAGCTTGTCCCGACTAAATTAGGGATTGGACAATGCCGATGTACTATGGGAATACTATTTTGTATTTCTGAACCACGATGCTAAAATATACTTTTCCATACCACTCTATTCAAATAACACGGGCATCTTTTATTGAATTGCAAATTCAATCCCGAAATTTCGGGATTCCGAGCGGCATTGCAAATGCCGCTCAGCCGGGTTTTTTGTGCGGTGGATCTGATCTATGCGTCTATATGTTTATAAATGTTTTCCGGCTATTCAAACATTAATAAATATATTTCCAGCTTCAGTTTTATTGATTGGTATCGGAAGATTTGATTCTTTTAATCCATCCATATGAAACCGGATAGCATTATAAATATATTTCTCAACCATTTCTTTAGTACGTCCGGTTGCAATACAACCTGGGAGATCCGGCACATATGCACTATATCCTGTTTGGGTTTTCTCAATGATTATCAAATATTTTCTCATTTTTAATTTTATTGAATTCAGAACTCCTTACCCGATTCAGGTAATTCATTGATTATTTGGATGATAAAAGTAATTGTTCGCAAATTTCAATGAGAGAATTTTTCTTCGTTTCTTCTTTGCCATCCGCCCTCTGGCGGATGGCAGCCTTGTCTTAAACAACGACAAAGCTGTCATTGGTGTAAAGAGCGATGATGCTGATACCTGACGAACCGCTGTATACAGCCTGTCCCGATTTTTATCGGGAAGATCCGTACAGCCTGTCCGATATCGAAGCGAATCGGGATACAGTGGTGTGAGAGGCGCACCGGTGGGCTTAACGGCTCACCGGCCGCCTACTCGATTGTGCGTTCGTTATTTATAGTCAATTAAACATTGAGAGTTGATAGGTTCTTTAACTATACTTGTTTCAACATAATCAGTCTCGATAATAGTATTAAAGCATTTTTCTCCTTTATATTTTCTTCCAGGGATATGCTTGCAATAAACGAAATCAGATTTACAGATTGAACATTTCGTTTTAGTGGCGATACCTGTAACACTTAATCCATTTAGTCGATTTTGAGTGACTCTCCTTTTCACAACCTTGTCCGTTAGTATCATTTCAGACCTAAGTCCTACATCATCACTCCAAAGTCTGCACCAACCAACAATCTCAGGCTTATGCTCTTTGAAGACTGGAACTGGTAAATTGTCATAAGGAGATTTAATTTCAAAACATCTATTGAATCCTTCCTTAAGTTCCTTTCTCTTTTTATTAATAAGTTTATTGTTGCTGTTGTCTTGTGTTTCTCCTAAATAATTATAATTCACAGTTGAATTATCAATTCTAATATTGATATTCGACTTGTTGATAGTTTCTTTTTTATCAAATAATTTTTGAATTTGATTAGATATTATGTTCGTAATTATCGCAATTGGAATACCGATTAAGGTAATATTAACTGGGTCAGAAAAAAATTCAGATAGTCCTTTTTTATAGAGATATTGAATCGGTTGGTCGTTTTTCGGCTCGACAATTACTTCATAGCCCTCTGAACGCAAATGTTTAATTAGAATTAATGTATCCCTTGTAACCAGTTTTCTATTTGGAAATCTGCTTTCATATGGATTAAAGGAATCAATTATAATTTTCTTCTTTCCCATTAGTTTTCAAATTTGCAGGTTCTATAATTGTGACTAACGTTAATTTATAGCGCACGTACTCAGCGAGTTAATAAAACCTACATCTTCTGGTTTCAAGTCGAATTTAGCAATACTTTTTTTAATTCTCGTCACCATCCGGAGTTTTCTCTTTTGGTCAAGGAAAAGGT
>JAUXXY010000112.1 GCA_030684735.1 Bacteroidales bacterium
CTACGACCAGGTTCTTTCCAAATTGAATTTACTCGGCCAAACCATCGAAAGTCTTCAAGCCAAACCAGATGATCAACTACGCCAGATTTTTATTCAATTGAGAGATGCACTACCAAATGCCATGATTACATCATATACACATAAACCCCTGATTGGCATGAACTCCGAAACCGACCCTTCCGGACGTACCTCTTATTATAAATATGACAACTTTGGACGTCTTGAATCTATTCTTAACAGAGACGAGAATATCCTGAAAAGATTTAAATACAATTATGGCTCTCAATAAGTTGCCAAAATCATTTTCGATATGAAAAACATAATACTCATATTCCTGCTGATCGTGTTTGGAAGCACATTTATATCAGCCCAACCCCCCAGCCTTTCCTGGGTGAAACTAATCGGGTCGCAGGGCCACGATCATTCATGCGGGTTTGTGACTGATCCGGAGGGCTTTCATTTTCTGGCTATCACCTTCGAAAGAACACTGGAGATAAATATAAACAATCAGCCCGTTAGTATAATCCCCAAAGGCGGAAACGATGCCGCCATAGTAAAAATAAACCCGGCAGGTGAAGCCGTGGCCCTGTGGCGCCTGAGCAACCACGGGCATATTGCCGTAACCGATATAGCGCTGTTTCAAGGAAAAATCCATCTCTCAGGCAGTTTTCAGGATACCCTTTTTTACACCGGTAATAATAATGCTACCAACCGCATACTCATAACCGACCGTGAACTCTCGGCTTTCCAGATCACCATCACGGCAGGCGGCCAAATGTTTCAGGCCCGCAAGCTCGACGAAACGGCCATCCGCTCTACCTATAACTATCTATCAGAATCGAACGGAAGGATGATAGGCGCCGGCACAAGGGTAGCAGATTCGGCAGCGCCCGAAATGAATATCGTCAGGGTGCGGCGCAACCAGAATGAATCAGTATATACCGTTGGTCCACTTAGTAAAATGCAGATCAGGGGCACCGCCATTTTTAACAACAAATATTTGTTTTACGGCTCGTTTAGCGACACCCTGAATCTGGGACAAGCCACTGCCATCAGCATTTCGTGCGCAGATGCGTTTTTAGCCATACTCGACAACGCCAACACTCCCGTTTACAACCTCATCGCCTATCACAGCCTGCAGCATGCCGAAGTGGTTTCGGCGGTGCAACAGCAGCAGCATCTGTGGGTGGCCATCAATTTCTCCGACACCCTCCGCATTCAGGCCACCCCACCACTTGAAGTTGTTGCACTGGGAGGCAGCGATGTGATGATACTCAAATACAATGCTTCTCTCAATCTGGTAGATCACTACCATTTGGGTGGCCCCCTGGCCGAAAGGGCCGACAAACTCATGGTGGTAAACAACAAGCTGTACCTGTTTTCAAACCTTTCCTCGCCCGTGAGCATTATCAGGCGACATAATAACATCACCCTGCAAATCGAACAAGAAAACATCAGGGGCAATGCAGCCCTGATATCAATTGACGCGGCAGGCAACTGCGACCTGGTGTGGATGGTGAGCCAGGACTGGATGCTGTGCATTGTTGGCATCAACAAAATCAACGATTCGGAAACAATCCTCGCCGGGGTGTTTTACGACACGATGGAGATTGATTCAGATACCTATCATGCGGTTGGAGGCCAGGATGTATTTTTTGTCAGAACCACCGACCTGTGCCTGAACAGCTTAAAGAATCAGAGGCATGATTTATCATTCTGCGAGGGCGATTCTGTGTTCATTCATCATTTCGAACCGGATGCCAAGGGAATGCTGGTTCCAGGCAAAAATACCCGCGATGGGTTCTACATTAGCAAACCCGGAAAATACTGGGTTGAATTTACATTGCCATGCGGATGCAAGGCTGCCGACACCCTGAATTTTGTGATGATAGGCCCTCATTCCGTAAATACAGGCCCCAGGCCCGATATGACAGCCCGGACTATTTACCTAAATTCCGCAGCTCAGGGCATGAAAATAACATATTGCGGAGAATGTAAGCTACTCACCGGGCAGGAATCCTATTGGATTACAGTTACCCCTAACCCCTTTCGCACCAAAACCGTGGTTGAATTCTTCATGCCCGGCGAAGGCTCTATCTCTATGAATATGCTGCAGATGAGCGGACAGCCCATAGTTTCTGTCTCCCAAAAGCAATATCAGCGCGGAATTCATTCCATCGAACTCAACACATCCGGCATTCCACCTGGCCTCTATATGCTGAGTATTACCCTGCAGCAAGGAGATAAAACCAACCAGGAGGTGAGGAAAATCGTAAAACTGTAGAACACAACTTACCGCGATTAAATATGAAAACAACAACTAACCCATATCATCCCTTTTCGATTGCCGCAATTCTGGCTGCTTTGTTTTGCTGCTCCCTGGCCGATGCGCCAGCGCAATCGCCCAACAAAAACTATATCAGAACCGATGAAGTGCTCACTGCAGGCATTACCAATTCTTCACAGATTGATGGGCTTAGCGGTGCTGATGTGCGAACAGCCATTGTTTATTATGATGGACTCGGCAGGCCTATTCAAACCGTAATAAAGGGGAAAAGCCCTACCGGTAATGATATTGTTCAACACATCGCCTACGATGCACTTGGCCGCCAGGATAAAAACTACCTGCCTTATACAAAAGCCGGCAATAACGGAGATTTCGCCGGCAATGCGCAGGCCGAACTCATGGCGTTTTATGCCAGCCCTCCCACCCAGGTTCCCTGCACCAGCTACCCTTACGGCCAAACTTTGTTCGACAACTCCCCCCTGAACCGGGTGCTGGAAACTTCATCGCCTGGCAATAACTTCAATATTGCGTCAGGCCATACCTGTAAGTTTGTATATGATGCCAACACCAGCCAGGATGCTGTTCGTAAATGGGATATTAATTATAGTAATGGCGCCCTGTCAACCACGTCGAACTACAACCCCGGAACTTTGTATAAGACCTCTCTTGTGGATGAGATGAACCATACAACTGTTGAGTTTAAGGATCTGCTTGGCCAGGTGGTGCTGCGGAGAACCTACACAGGCCAGGTAAATTTCGACACATATTATGTGTATAACGACCTGGGCCTGCTGGTATGTGTTATCATGCCCGGTGCCAGTATCACTAACGGATTATTTACCGATTTTAACAACTGCTACAGGTATCTGTATGATGAACGGAAACGTTTGATAATAAAGTACCTGCCAGGCATGGAACCTTCTTATTATGTTTACGACCGCCGCGACCGCCAAGTGCTCGAACAGGACGCAAATATGAGGGCCGCCGCTTCAAAGCATTGGAAATATACTAAATATGATGCGTTAAACAGGCCGGTGATTGAAGGATTATACTACAACACCTCAAGCAGGGAGAGTCTGCAGCAAATCCTGAACAATCAAAGCAATGGTTATAGTCTTTTTGAGTCCGCATCACCCGTCAGTTATGACCAACACCACGGCTACACCATTAATACATTTCCTCCGCACGCGCAATGCACACCCATGCAGGTTTATTATTATGATAATTACGACTTTAATGCCGATGGTGTTTCGGAATTCACCCATTATTACTCAACCGGAATTTCGGACCAGGCCATACAAAATGTGAAAAGCTTGCTTACAGGAACAAAAAACCTCACACAAGACCGTGCAGAAACCATTCTTGAAGTAGTTTACTACGACAAATTTTTACGACCGGTTCAAACCATCAATTATGACCCTTCAAATTCGCTTTCAATGCGTGAAGGCCATTATTACCATTTTTCAGGTCAAATCCAAAAAACCAATTATAATTACTTTGATGGCGAAACTATGCCTTTTCTTTATACCTTTGACTACGAATACGACCACAACTGGCGGTTGACATCAACTTTGTATAAGCGCAACAATCAAACCACAAGGCTCAACACCCTTGCCTATAACGAAACCGGTATGCTCAGGAGTAAATATCTGCACGGAACCCAGTCAAGCAATCTCTACGGGTTACAGTATTACTATAACCCACGGGGCTGGCTTACCGGGATCAATAACCCGGCCCTCGGAGGTTTGTTCGGGCTGAGGCTCTATTACGAAAGCCTGCCTGCAGAAGCACAAAGCCACTCAACTCCGCAGTATAACGGCAATATTGCCGCCATGACCTGGGCCAACAGTGGCATTGGAGGCTTTATGCATGGCTATGCTTTCAACTACGACGAACTCAACCGCCTGAAAAATGCCACTTTTTACAAAACCATCACCGGCAACGTTGATTATATTACTGATAGCACTTCTTCAACACGCTATTCTTACGGCACCGTAACTGGAATAGGTTCGGCGAGCAACATCACCTACGATAAAAACGGCAACATCCAATCTCTCACCCGTGTGTGCCAGGCCAATAATACCAATGTGGTTTTCGATCAGCTTTCGTATTTTTACGATGGTAACCGCCTCATTGGTGTTGACGACGCTATTGAAGGGCAAAACAGCCTGGCCGATTTTCATGACAATGGCTACAAGTATGCGAACACGCAGGCACCGGAGTTTAGTTACGATGCCAACGGCAACATGACCTCCGACCTCAACCGCAGCCTCACAGTGCAGTATATGCCTGCAACCAACCTACCCCGGCGGATTTTTTATCCCCAGGGCCGGATACAAAACCACTATACCTTTGCGGGCCAGAAGCTGAGCAAAAAAGTGTTTTCGGCCAACAACACCCTGCTCTCGCACGAGCGATATATGGGCAACCTTGTCGTGAGCAGCATCACGCCCTCGCGCATCCTTCATGCCGATGGGGTGATCAATATCACTGGCACTTCAACAACCTTCCATTATCACCTGAAAGACCATTTGGGAAATATCCGTTCTGTAATAACGCCAAACCAAAGCAACCAACCGGTAGTTGTGCAAGCCAATGATTACTATCCGTTTGGCATGGTTTATAGCACCGCCCCCAATGCCAACAAGTATTTATACAATGGCAAAGAACAACAGGACATGCCCGGCAAGTGGTTAGATTACGGCGCAAGGTTCTATGATGCAGCTTTGGGGCGGTGGCATGTGGTGGATCCG
>JAUXXY010000116.1 GCA_030684735.1 Bacteroidales bacterium
GTGGGCAAATGCACCGCTAATGTTCATCCCGGCTACTTCAAATTAAATAATCGTGATTGTTTCAAAGTTGATGTATTTGCCAGAACAGTGGGGGTAGTAGATTGGATTGTTGATGTGGAAAATGAATACCGGGCTTATGTTGATACCGTTTCCCTTCTCCCGCAAATGTTTTATCGCAAACAACGTGAAGGAAAGTATAGCATTGAAGAACAAACAGAGTTTGATCAAAAAAACAAACAGATTACTGTTAGAACTTTTGAAAAAAAATCAGGACAATGGGCAGAGCCTGTATTTTATGATGCGACCGGCCAGATCAGGGATATGATTAGTGGGTTTTTATTCTTGCGTGCCATGGACTTACCCAATCTAACATTAAACGATACGATCAAAGTGGCGGGTTTTTTCGAGGACGAGGTTTATCAAATGCAAATTGTGCACAAAGGGGAAAAAACCATTAATACCAAGATGGGGAAAATTAAAACACTGGTATTCAAACCCATCATGCCTAAGAATAAATTATTTGATGGCAAGGAATCTATTACACTGTATTTTTCGGATGACAAAAACAGAATCCCAATAAAATTTGAAGCCAACATGTTTATCGGAAAAGCGAGCCTTGAGCTTATTGATTATTCCGGATTACGCAATCCCTTAAATATCGTAAAAGCGAAACAAGCACCAGGAGAAGAATAGAGCAGATTTGGTACAGCTTATTCTAATTACCTTCCCAAGGCTAAATAATACCAAGGTAAGCAATAGTGCTAGTTACTTGATATGGAATACAGGTTTCAATATTACATAAGCCCACATGTTGTTATTTGCTATATTTGTTCGCTTGGTAATTCCCATGAACCTAGTTAATATGTTGGTGAATTACAGCAAAAACAAGTAACACAATATGCTCCAACCCGGACAAATAGTTAAAAACCTCATTCCTGCCGAACCGGTGGCTATCAACAAGGTTCAAAGGCTTGTCGGCATGCTTTCGATTACTTATACAGGCATTAACAGCAATAAGGTAAACACCAAGGTAATTTCATTGAGTGATATCGAAAAATTAGAAATTCTGACAAATGAAGGCTGCTACAATTTCAAAGGTGATCCCACAAAGTTTTTATTGTTTGCCGAAGCAGAACGCATTAATTCCGCCTATCAGTTCGATCCTCTTTTTGCAGTAAATTGCAGTATCATTGATCCATTACCCCATCAGGTTGAAGCAGTCTATAAGTTTTTATTACCACTCCCCAGGATCCGTTTCTTGCTTGCCGATGATACAGGTGCCGGTAAAACTATCATGACAGCTTTGTTGCTGAAAGAAATGATGATGCGTGGGATGGTTGAACGTGTGTTGATCATTACTCCGGGTGGTCTTACCAAACAGTGGCAGGAAGACGAAATGGGCTTAAAGTTCAACATACCATTTACACTTGTCAACAGAAGCATTTTTTCGTCCGATCCCAATGTTTTCAATAACACACCGCGAATTATAACCTCGATTGATTTTATCAGCCGCGAGGATATTATTAATGTAGCCGGTAATTCCCATTGGGATTTGGTGGTGTTTGACGAATCTCACAAACTTTCTGCCTATGTATATGGCACAAAGCAATACTTATCAAACCGCTATAAAGCAGCCCAGATTCTTTCGCAGCAGTGTGAGCATCTTCTATTGTTAACAGCAACACCCCATAGGGGAAGAGCCGATACCTTCAAGAAACTCTTGCAATTGCTGGACGAAGATATTTTTGCCACCGATGAGTTGGCATCCACCCGCATCAAGGAAATTGAACATAATGGCATCAACAAATTTTTCATTCGCCGATTAAAAGAAGATATGAAGGACTGGAAGGGTAATCCTTTGTATAAAAACAGGTTCACAAAAACAATCGCATACCAGCTTACACCGGAAGAGAAAGAATTGTATGAAGAAGTAACACGATACCTGACTAAGAAAAAAGAAGAAGCCACAGAAACCAAAAACATTCATGTTTCACTGGCTTTAACCGTAATGCAGCGAAGATTGGCTAGTTCCATTTTTGCTTTAAAAAACACGCTGTTTAGACGCTGGTATGCATTGCAAAGCATAGTGGATGAAATTAACCGTAACCCAAATCTATGGAATCAACGACACAAACTTGAGGGGTTTGATGTGGAGGACATCGAAGACTTCGAAGAACTTGGCGACGAAGAAAGAGATGCATTGGAAAACATCCTTACTGACCCTAAAAAATTCAAGTTGTTCACTACAGCCAAAAGCCTCCAGGAAATTCATACGGAAGCAAAGGAGGTTAAGCAATTATTCGAAATGGCTGACAACTTATATAAAACCAGCCAGGAAGAGCAAAAATTCAAGGAGTTGAGAGAGTTACTGACATCACAAAATGTGATAAATGGTGAAAAACTTGTAATCTTTACCGAACACAGAGATACGCTATACTACCTCGAAGAACGCCTGAAAAACAATGGCTACAAGCTTGCAACCATCCACGGTGGCAAATCAGTGGACGAACGCAGGCAGGCACAATGGGATTTCTTCAAGCCCGAGACCCAGATACTTATTGGAACCGATGCTGCCGGCGAAGGCATCAACCTTCAGTTCTGCCGTCTCCTGATCAACTGGGACATTCCCTGGAACCCCAACAGGCTGGAGCAACGCATGGGACGCATACATCGCTACGGACAAAAACAGGATGTGCTTGTATTCAACATGGTTGCCAATAATACACGTGAAGGCAAAGTACTGGAGCGCCTTCTTACCAAGCTGGATATTATCCGCGAAGGCATGGGCGACGATCGTGTTTACGATGTAATCCAGGATGTGCTTGAAAATGTAAGGCTTGATGATATTATAAACTCCGTTTTTAATGGTAAGGAAACTGAACTGGATGCTTTCCTCATGCAAGACGAAGAGCAACTAAAACGAAAGTTTGCTGAAAAAATCAAGGAAAACAGAGAAACACTGGCACACAGTGTGGTGGATTATCGTGATGCCAGATTGCTCAAAGAAAATTCAGACGAAAAACGCTTGCAACCCATATATATCCGTTTATTTTTTGAAAAAGCCTTTCAGTTTCTGGGAGGCCGCTATACTGAAGTAAAGCCGTATGTATTCAGGATTGACATGCTTCCCGAGGCAATGACAGCCATTTTGCGCGACGAATACAACATATACGCCGATACGGTAAGGTCTATTCTTTTCTGCTTCGACAAGCAGGTATTTCTCGATCACCAGCATGTAGGCAGCATTGGCCGAATTCATTACATCAATCCAGGCAACCCTGTTTTCGATAGCCTGGTAAAAGTCATCCGCCTACAGTGCCGCGAAGATATGCTAAGTGGAACCATCCTGGTTTCGCCGGATGACGTGGACGCTTTCCTTGCCTTTTATCTGAAAAGTCAGATCACGGATAATCGTCCCAGTAAAAAGGACGACAGTGTTGCCGATGAACGCCTCTTGCTGGTTCAGCAGAATAATTTGGGTCATTTTAAAACCACTTCCGCTGCCAAGTTTATTGACCTGCATCCACCGGCTGCTTTTGCAAAACCCATTCACCCTCCGGCTGCCGAAAGCAATGAGAAGGTGGTGGAATGGAGCTTCAGCAATATTACCATGCCCCAGTTTCACGATACCCAAAAACATGTGGAACAGGATGTAGCCCATCGCAAGGAATACCTCGAATCGGCCTTCACCCAGGTGATTGTCAACCTTTCGGCAGAAATACAGGAATTGCAGGCCAAAGTGCTCACAGGCGATACCAGGGTTCAGGAAAAAATGCTTAAAAAGCAGGAACGCATCGTAGAGCTGATGCAGAAGAAACAGGAACGCCTGCAGCAATTGGCATTGATGACACAGATAGCCCCCAAAGCGCCCGAAATTCTTGGCTGTGCTTACGTTGTGCCTTTATCACAACTTGAATATAAAGGACATTACGGTATGAGCCGCGATGATGAAGCCGAAGCCATTGCCATGCAAACAGCAATGGAATACGAAAGAAGTACAGGCTGGATACCCGAAGATGTTTCAGCCACCAATCAGGGATACGACATCCGCAGCATAAGCCCTGATGAAATTAAAAGATACATTGAGGTAAAGGGGCGCAGTGGTGGTGATGGAAGCGTGATGCTTACCGAAAATGAGATGAACCGCCTTGCTCAGTTGGGCGATGCTGCCTGGCTGTATATCGTGATCAATTGTAAAAACAATCCGGAACTATATCGAATACAAAACCCAGCCAATAACCTGCAATTTGAAAAAAAGTCAAAGGGAGTTCAGTATTATCTGCCTATGGAAGCCTGGAAGGAAAGGATAAACCACTTGCAATAAACCCCGAAAAAAGGGGTATATTGCAAGCGAATTGAATGTTTTGCGTAAAGTACCGGAAAAAGGTACCTTTTGCTAATTTTTAATCTCAATAAAAACCTGGAATTGAGGTTTTGAATAAGATTATGACAAAAGAAATAATAAGTGAAAAGGTAAACCAGGTATGATGAAATCAAAACCGGACTCAATGACTATATAAAGAGAAACGCCTCTGGTGGGAGGCGTCGGACCTGGGATGCTATCCCAAGTGCTGTTCTTGAGTGCAAAGATAATACAAAAAATTAATATCTCGACGAGAAATGCAAAATAAGGAAAGGGTCATAGCATACATCGATGGATTCAACCTCTACTTTGGTATGCTTGAGGCTGGTCATGATAAATTGAAATGGCTCAATATTAAAAAGTTGATCGAATCGCTATTAAGACATGATCAGGCACTGGCAGATATCTTTTACTTCACCAGTCGGGTGAGAAACAATCCGAATAAGGAAAGAAGGCAAAGCCTGTTTATTGATGCAATCGAAGGTACTGCCGTTAAGGTTATCTATGGACGTTACCAGGCCAATACCCAGGAATGTTACAGATGCGGTAATGTTTAGGATGACTCTAATGAAAAAATGACTGATGTTAATATTGCAACGACACTGATTATGGATGCCTTTCAGGATAAGTATGATATGGCAATGCTGATTTCTGGTGATAGCGATTTGGTGCCTCCTATCAAGGCAATCCATGCCAACTTCCCGAATAAACGAGTATTTGTAGCATTTCCCCCATCACGCCACAATATTGCTGTAAAGAAAGTTGCTAAAGGTTCAATGACCATAGGTCGTAAAAAATTATTTGATGCCCAATTTCCTCAAGAGGTTATAAGTAAAACAGGTTACATCCTAAGAAAACCATCAGAATGGATGTAGTTAATATCTAACCCCCATGCCCCAGCCCAAAAAACTCATCGAAGTTGCCATGCCGGTAAAAGAAATATCGGCCGAGAGTGTTCGTGATAAATCCATCCGTCATGGCCATATTTCAACCCTGCACCTTTGGTGGGCACGCCGCCCCTTGCCTGTGTGCCGTGCTGTGGTTTTTGCCAGCCTCATACCCGACCCGTTAGACGAAAACTGCCCCCAGGCTTTCAAGGATGCTGCGGAAATATTGCTGGGTAAACAAAACAACCCCGGCGACCCTTATAAACCCTACGACGACATTCCCTATACCTCGGTGCATGACCCGATGGACGACAACCTCCGCAACCGTTTGCAGATGTTTATCGGTAAATTCTCGCAGGCTTATATTGATGCCCGCAAACACAACCGACCCGACCCGCCTGCAATGCATTTGCTATCGAACGACAGCCTCATAAAATGGGATAACAAGAACAACGAAACCATTATTAATAAAGCCCGCAAGTTAATTTGGGTGGCGCATAATTGCACCCTGAGCCTGTCGAAGGGTGCAACCGACCTGTTCGCAGATTTTGACCTTCACTATTCAGCCATCAAAGAAGCCGAATACTGCCTTTACACCACCCCCGACCGCCACATTACCACCGAAGAGGTAAAAGCCAAAGAAGCCGCCCTACACCAGGCCATCGAAGCCTTTCTCGAAAAGATGCCCCGTGTGTTCGACCCCTTTGCCGGCGGGGGCGCCATTCCGCTGGAAGCAGCCAGGCTGGGATGCCGCAGCTTTGGCAACGACCTGAACCCTGTGGCACATATCATACAAAAAGGCAGCGTGGAGTTTCCGCAGAAATACGGCAAACCCATCACTTATACTGCTACTGCATTTGCAGACCTTTATGGCAACGATGAATTTAAAAGATGGTGCCTCGCAAACGGAAAGCATGACCGGGCTGAGAACCTGGTGATTGAAATCCCAAACAGGCTTGCGTTTGATGTGGAGTTTTATGCCAAAAAACTTCTTGCCGAAGCCGAAAAGGAAATAGGGCATTATTACCCTGCCGATGAAAAAGGCAACAAACCCATTGCCTATTACTGGGCAAGGGTGGGCACCTGCTCCAACCCGGGCTGCCGGGCCGAAGTGCCATTGCTAAAAGGTTTTTACCTGGCCAATACCAAAACAAAACAGATATACCTTAAACCCATTATCAACGGAACAACGATTGATTTTGAGATAAAAAAAGGAAAGTTTGAAGAAGAAGGTTGGATGACAAGCCGGAGCGTGCAATGCCCATGCTGTGGTAGCACAACCGCTGTTAGCGAAGTAAAAGAACAATCAAAAAGAGGAACATTAATACATAGATTGCTCGCAGTTATTGAAGATAGAGATGATGGTAAAGGATATCGGGTTCCAGACAGTAGAGATATTAAATCTGCAAAAATTGATCAATCACTCATCAATCCAATGCTTGTTCCAAACGAAGCGATGATGGAAATTCCAGACCTGGTGAGTGGCAGAGGATGGGGAATTAACCAATGGTCGCAAATGTTCTCCCCCCGCCAGTTATTGGCCATGCAAACGCTGGTAGCAAAGCTCCACACTATCAAAGCCGAATTGAAACCAACAGAAAGTGATTACGCAAAAGCGGCGGTAACGTATCTGGGGATACTTATTGATAGAATTATTGTTGTTAATACTTGCTTTGGAAGATGGCATGTAGGTCGTGAAACACTTGAACATCCATTTTCAAAACAGGCAATCCCAATGATGTTTGATTATCCTGAATCAAATTTATTTTGTAATGCAACGGGAAGTGCCTTAAACCACCTAGATTGGCTAAAACGCTATATTGATTCTGAAAACACATATTCATTTGCAGCGGAATCAAAAAACGCAGGCAGTGGAGATAAAAACCAGTTTGAAGATAAATTCTTAACGGCTGTAGTAACTGACCCGCCATATTATGACGCGATTGCCTATGCTGATTTAAGCGATTTTTTTTATGTATGGTTGAAACGAACATTAGGAGATGTTTATCCTCTAAATTTTGCAACACCCCAAACGCCTAAAAGCGAAGAATGCACGGCTTTAAAGCATCACCATGACAATAGTCTCACAGCGGCAAAAGCTCATTTTGAAAAGAAACTTACACAAATTTTCAATGTAATCGAACATCAGACATCAGACATTGTAAGCATCATGTTTGCTCACCAAAGCACTGAAGCCTGGACTACTTTGTGCAACTCTATATTAGGCGCAAACATGAACATAACCGGAAGCTGGCCTATTGATACTGAGATGGCAAATCGAAGTCTGGGTTTGGCTGGAGCTGTTTTAGCTTCCTCAGTTACGGTTTCTGCACGTCCTTCTCAAAGAATGGGTTTTGGAAATTATAAGGATGTAAAGCAGCAGGTTCAAACCAAAGTTGCCGAAGAGGTTGATGAACTCTACCGCCTTGGTTTCCGAGGTGCGGACCTGCTTACCGCCTGTTTTGGTCAAGCCGTAAGCGTTTTTGGGCAATACGAAAAAGTAGAAAAAGCCGATGGCAGCCGGGTTACCATTGCCGAACTATTGGAAATGGCCCGCGAATCGGCTTTCAATGCCTTGCTAAAAGGTTTTGCCGGCGATGATTTCACAAGGTTTTATATTGGCTGGCTCCAGCTTTACGGCTTCACCGAAAGCAATTTTGATGATGCAGCCAAGTTCAGCCGTGTAGGCTTGAGCATCAATGTCTCAGAGTTATTTACCCGGCACATTCTTATCAAGAACGGCAACAAACAAACCCTGGGCAATTTTGCCGAAAGGATGGAGGCCAACAAACACCTGGGCCAGCGCGATGACAGCCTGCTTATTGATAAGGTGCACCGTGCCATGGCATTGTATAAAGGAAGCAACCGTGTATCGGTGCTTGAATACCTTTCCAGAGTTGCTTTATCTCCCGAAAGCAGTTTCTGGCGGGTACTTAACTCTATTTGCGAAGTGCTGCCGGCCGGCAGCGACGACCACAAGCAGGCCAGCGGGTTGCTGGCCAATAAAGACAGCCTGATACGCGATAGCAAAGCATTCAGGGATTCCCAACCAAGCCAGATAAAATTGTTTTAATCAATAATAAGGATATTTATGGCAATCCAACAACATCAGCAAGACAAGCTCTACAAAGCTTTTGGAATTTTTATTGAGGCATTCAGGCCCTATGTGGTTTCGGTACTCATGCAGGAAGCCGGCGAGCGCTGGCCTGCCTGGTTTGTCGAAGCCCTGTACCCCGCCCAGCGCGACACCTGGAACCAGGGTTTAAAAGCCGGAACTGAGCCCGAAGCACTGATTGATTATTCCTATCTCAAATCCTTTGCCCTGAAATACAAAGACCTGGTCAAAAAAGACTTTGGGAAAGAGATCAACAAACTGCCTACCCGGCTCGAAACCATTTACGATGTGCGTAACAAGCTGGCTCACTTCCAGGAAATTAAGGAAGATGAGTTCACGGAATCGTTTATCCAGATGAAAAACATAGCATGCTCATTGCAGATGGGCGAGCTGGAAGAGGAACTGAACCGGCTGCAGGAAGGGAAACCCGGTGTTGTTGTGGCAGGCAGGGAAGCAGCGGCCAGCACATCCTCAGCCATCCAACCCTGGTTTCGGGCTGTTATTCCTCACCTCGATATTCGCCAGGGACACCTGGATGAATCTGTTTTTGCAGCAAACCTGTCGGAAGTAGTCCTTGGCAAGGGTCGTGAAATTTACTGCAACCCGGTGGTGTTTTTCACCAAAACCTATTTCACGGCAGGACTGAAAAATGTGGCCCGCAGTGTTGTGAATGGGCTTAATGGGAATGAGGATGCCGAAAACAGGGTGATTTCGCTGCAAACTGGTTTCGGAGGAGGCAAAACCCATACCCTTATTTCATTGTATCACTTATGTAGATGGGGTAAGCAGGCATCCAACTCAGAGCATACTTCCGAATTGCTGAAATATACTGGCCCGCCCGCGTTCGACACAGTCAATATTGCAGTATTTACAAATAAAACCAATGATCCTGCCAACGGGCGAAGAACTGACGATGGCATACATATTCAAACCATCTGGGGTGAGCTGGCTTATCAACTGGGCGGAAAAGAAGCCTATGAGATCATCCGCAAAAACGATGAGCAACTGATTGCACCCGGCGGACTTTTCGATAAAATCCTGGCACAATGCAAACCTTCGCTGATACTTATTGATGAGTTGGCAGATTATTGTTTAAAAGCATCCGCACGCCAGGCAGGCCTCAGCAGTTTGGGCGATCAAACCATCAGTTTCATGCAGGAACTCACCGAAGCCATTGCCTCGGTGAATAAATGTGTTGCTGTGATAACATTGCCGGCCAGTCCGCAGGAAGTTGGTAACACACCGCAGGCACAGGCAATCCTGAGCACTTTACAAAAAAGAGTGAGCCGGGTAGGAGCAGATACACAACCGGTGGCCGATGATGAAATTTATGAGGTAATCAGACGGCGACTTTTTGAAGACAAAGGAAATGATGAAATGATTGAGCGTATTGCTGCACAATACATGGAACTATATCATCAGCACATTACCGAACTGCCTGCCTATGCAAACCGCTTGGAGTACAAGCAGAAAATCATGAAATCCTATCCTTTCCATCCCGAATTGATTGATGTGTTCAGGGTTCGATGGGGTAGTCATCACGATTTTCAGCGTACCAGAGGTGTTTTGAGGTTACTTGCTTCGATCGTAAGCGATTTATGGAAAAAACAGGATTCCCTGCCTGGTTCAAATCTGCTTATACACCCTGGTTCAGTTAACTTTGCTACGATGGATGCCATCTCAGCGCAACTAAAAAAACTTTGGGGGAATGGATACGATAGTGTCATTAGTGCCGATGTGGCAGGTTCATCATCCAATGCCTTTAAGATTGATGGCAACAAGTATGAGTATGGTCAATGGCGACTAACACAATCCATCTCTTCGGTGATCCTGATGTGTTCTTTTGGCAGCGAAGGAGCCAACCGTGGTGTTTCCATCCCCGAAATTAAATTGCACCTGCTTGCTCCCGGCGGATTCAATCATAACAGCATTAATGGCGCCATTGATGAGCTTGAAGGCTCGGCATATTATCTCTATTTTGCCCAAACCGGCGGCACGAGCAAACGATACTGGTTTCATATTAAACCAAATATTAACATCCTGATCAATGAAGCCAGGGCGGGATTCAAGGATCATGTGTTGGATGCAGAAACACTCAGGAGGATAATAGAACGCATAAGCTCTCGTGTTCGGTTGTTCACTGTGTTGGTTGACCCTTCGGAAGATGTTCCTGAACAAAAAAAGCCGACCCTGATTATACTGCACCCAAAATACATGGCCAATCCCGATCAGTTGAATGGGAATACCCGACCAATCATTGAGAAACTGGCCACAAAAAAAGGTAACAGCGAAAGAATCTATCGCAATACAATGATTTTTTTGGTTTGCTCTGAATTAGGGATCGGAAGTTTACAATCACATATCAGAGAATATCTTGCATGCCAAAAAATCAACCTTGAATACGGAACACAGCTTGAAACCGATCAAAAAGCGGATATCAGGCGCCGGATGGATGAAGCATCACGCCAGGCCGATCATTCGGTTACTGTTGCTTATTCCATCTTAGTGAAATATTCAGCCATGAACGGGCCTTCACATATTTTGTTGAGGCAATTTAAGGAAACCATTGATGATCAAATCAATACAATTATCATCGAAACCTTGAAACAGGAGGAATGGTTATTGGAAGCCGTAGGGCTGAATACCCTGCGGACGAACAATTTACTTCCGGATACCGACAAACCAATCAAAGTGGTTGAGGTTTATGAAGCCTTCCTCCGGTTTGATGACAAGCCAATGATCACAGGGCCGGAGGCAATTGCCAAAAGCCTTGAAAGATATTGTTTCAATGGCGAATTTTGTATTGCCAACGGAGATGGGAATAAGTTCACCCGATATTTCCTGGGCGAGAAAATACCTTTCTTTGATGTGATGGATCACAACTACTGGCTATTGGATAAAAGTTTGAAGCCAGAGACTGTAATTCCAATCCCATCAGGTGATGAACCTAAACCGCCCGTAGTAAACGAAGCGGAAGGCGGTGAAACCCCTTCGCCACCTACAGTTGATCCGGCAGCTCCCAGGATAGTTAAATCCGTTACTATCTCAGGGAAGGTTCCTTTAGAACAGTACACCCAGGTATTCAACAGTTTTGTATTGCCACTGGCACAAAACAATATTGAGATAGAAATCAGGATAAAAGGCAAATCCACTTCTTCTAAACCCCTCACTGAAAACAGCCCGGAATATAAGATTGTCAAGGAATCGGCCAAGCAGTTGGGATTAGAGTTTTTGGAGGAGTAGCAAGGTTTTTCGCTACCTATACAGTTACTACCTGAAAACAAAAAACCCGCATATCAAACATTTGCGGGTTTTTAAATTCAGAACTCCTGACCTCGCGCAGTCTTATTAAGCGGTAATTTCAAAAATCATCTTCAAATCGGTACCGGGGAAGATAGTTTCTGTCTGGTTCAATAATTTAACCAGCTCATCGGCCGCCTTATTGTATCTAGCAGCA
>JAUXXY010000144.1 GCA_030684735.1 Bacteroidales bacterium
TTACCACTGTTGATAGCTTTGGTTGCCAGAGCACCGGCGATGAAGTTACGGTTTATGTATCCGGAACTGCGTTGGCAGTGAGTCCTACAGTTCAACAAAACCAGATTTGCCAAACTGACTCTACACGACTCTTTGCCAACCCCAGTGGAGGATCGGGGCAATATCTAACGTATTCGTGGACATCAGAACCACAGGGATTTAGCTCAACCCACCCCTCTCCCTGGGTGAAACCAATCATTACAACCACCTACATTGTTAGCGTTTGGGATGGCTTCAACAATTCTCAACCAGCTAGCGTAAAAGTTACCGTTAAACCCATTCCTATTATTAACCTGATCCCTCAAGGCTATCAACCTATTTTGCCCAACACAATCAGGGCATGTGTTTATGATTCAATAATCCTGAACGCAGGCAATTCCGGAGCATCCTATTTATGGTCGAACGGATCTACCACTCAAACAATAAAAGTGGGCACCTCGGGCATCGCCAATGAAATACAAAGGCATTCGGTGAAGGTCACCAACAGCCAGGGCTGTAGTATGGAGGCTAACATAACCATATATTTCCTTTTCGTTGATTGCACAGGTGTTGGAATTAACAATATTGACAATGAGAATGTGGTGTTGTTTCCAAATCCAGCCGATCATTTTGTTCGCCTAAGCTTCAAGACCCCCGGACTCTTTAAACAATATACTATTTTCGACTTTAGGGGTGTATCCGTGCTAGCCGGGCATATTCCACAGAGTGAACATGAAGTTGGGATTGAAATCAGTTCGCTTAAGTCTGGGGTGTATCTCGTTCGGGTCTTATCGCAACAAAGAATTATAAATATCAAACTCATCGTTAAATAGTGTCTGTCTGCAAAGTAGCAAAAAAAATTAATCGGAGCGTCATTGCGATCCCGCATTTGGCGGGAGAAGCAATCTATTTCACAGAATATCAACAGATTGCTTTCCCGCATCCCGTATGGACGGGACTTTCAGCATGCGGGATTCCTCCTCGCAATGACGAATAATACAGACATTACGGACAGACACTAAATAATAAGCCATTGCGGGTTTTACACTGTTGATCAGAATATTAAACTGTTATTTGAATGAAATTTTTGTTTGCGCTCATATTGTGCCTCACGTCCTCTTGGCAGCTTCTTGCTCAAAATTGTATTACTGAGAAACCCATCCGGTATGCCGACAATTGGCTATTCCCGAATCTGGCCGCCCTGAAATTCTCCGACAATGGTGTAACTTCAAATTCCAGCAATAGCAAACTTACTTTTGGCAAAGGGAGTAGTTCAATCAGCGATGCCGATGGCAAGCTCTTGCTCTTTACTGATGGCAAGAGAGTTTATAGCGGAAATTTTGATGAATTAGCCAACGATTTGAATGGTAATCCGAATAGCACACAATCATCAATTATTGTTCTACGGCCGGGATCTTCATCGCGTTTTTTTGTATTTACCGTTGACCAATACCTTATTATTCCAGGCCAACCACCAATAGGTAACGGATTTAGGTATTCCGAGATTGATGTCATTGGACAAGGATTGGTAATTCGCAGAAATATTCCCCTTAAGCCTCAGGTTTCCGAAAAACTCACCTCGGTTCTTCATAAAAATGGAACAGACTATTGGGTGGTAGCACACAATCTTGTTACTGATGACTTTTATACTTACCTGGTTGACAAAGATGGTGTGTCAAATACACCTGTAGTGAGTCAATCCGGCTCACCTCACTCTGGCGAAGATTTTGAAACAAAAAATGCCTTGGGCTATATGAAAACCTCACCCGATGGAGCACTTCTCGCCCTGGCTATTACAGGCCAAAAAAAGATTGAAGTTTTTTCTTTTAATAATTCCACAGGAGTGGTATCTTCCCCGCAAACCATTGACTCTCCCGATCCAAACATGCCTTATGGAATAGAATTCTCACCCGATAGCCGACATCTATACATAACTACAGTAAATTTCGATTCTCCCTCGACCAATAGTAAACTCTATCAGTATGAAATGCAGAATCTTGCTGTAAATCCGGTGCTGCTCAATGATACGCTCCTCAAGGATGTTACCGCCCTGCAACTCGGCCGTGATGGAAAGATTTATGTTGCCCGGTTTAACCAGGGTTGGCTGGGGGCTATTCAAAATCCTAAAAGACCAGGGCTAGAATGTAATTATAAAGAAAATGGCATGCAACTTGGGAACAACAACAAGGCCACCATGGGCCTCCCAAACTTTGTTACCTCATTCCTGCAGACTCCTCACTTTTGGGCTGACCCGAAGTGCATGCAATCCCCAACTGCCTTCGAGCTTTTAAACAAGTCGAATATCGACAGTGTGGAATGGGTTTTTGATGCCCCAAGCAGCAATCCTGTATCATCCAAAGTGCTTTATTACAGTCATGCCTATGCTTCGTCCGGAAATTTCATAGTTGAAATAACCGAAGAATTCAACGGCCAGCGTTTTGGACCCTACAAACAAAATATCACCATCAATGCCAGTCCGGTCAACCTTATTCCCGGCGTTCCAGATGTTTTGTGGCTTTATTCTGACACTTACCACACCTTGAATGGTGGAACTAACGCAACAGGTAATGGCTCCCTTATCTATAAATGGTATTACCTGCTCGATTTGAATGACCCTGGCATTGTAATTAGCAACCAAAGAACTCACACAATATATGCTACCAGTAATTCTGAAGGCTACTATAAGCTGATGGTCGAGGACATAAACTGTTGTAAGAACGAAAGGATAATTCAGATTAAAACCGGTGGACTTAAAATACCTAATGCCTTTAATCCGGCCAGCTTAATTTCGGTGAACCAGCGTTTCAGACCTTTCGGGGGGCCTGTAGCTGATTATTCTATCCAGATATTTAACAAATTCGGACAGATGGTATATACGGAAGCTACCCCCCCTGATACCGAACAGGGCGGATACAAAGGAGAAGGCTGGAATGGAAAAATGTTTAACAGCGGTACCGATTGCCCAGCGGGCATTTATGTTTATCAATTTACCTACAAGGTCTTCGATAAAGAAAATTATATACCCAAACCTCCACAGGCAGGCATTGTCATGCTTGTTCGTTAATCAGTTAAACCATCAGGCTTTTCACATGGAATTGAAATATGCAGCAACAATAGCCCGTGAACTTAGCCTTGAAATGAATGCGGTGGAGAGCACCATCCGCCTGCTGAGTTCCGGAGCCACCATTCCTTTCATTGCCCGTTACCGTAAGGAGTGGACTGGCGGTTTGGATGAAGTGAAGCTTGCCGCCATCCGCGACCGCGCCATAGCACTCGAAGAAATAAACAAACGCCGGCAAACTGTGCTCGAAACCATTCGCGAACAAGGCAAACTAACCCAAGAACTCGAAAAACAAATACTTGAAGCAGTAACATTGGCTGAGATTGAGGATCTTTATCTGCCTTACCGTCCAAAACGTAAAACCCGTGCCAGTGTTGCCATTGCCAGGGGTCTCGAACCATTGGCGAAAATGATCATGGCGCAACGAGATGGCGATATTTTTCGTCTGGCGCAGCAATATGTTGATCCGGCGAAAGAGGTTAATAATGTTGAAGAAGCGTTGGCTGGAGCACGCGACATCATGGCCGAATGGATCAATGAAAGTGCATTTGCACGCCAGCGCGTGCGCCTGCTATTCACACGCGAGGGGGTGATACACTCGAGAGTGATCAAAGACAAGGAAACTGAAGGTGCCAAATACCGCGATTATTTCGCGTGGGATGAACTTGCAAGACGGGCTCCATCGCATCGCTTGCTGGCCATGTTCAGGGGCGAGAATGAGAAGATGCTTCGCATATACATCAGTCCTCCTGAAGAAAAAGCCATCGTCCTGCTCAACAAGATTTTCATTAAAGCAAAAAACGATGCTTCTATCCAGGTTGCATCAGCCATCCGCGATAGCTACAAACGATTGCTGCAACCCTCGATGGAAACGGAGATACGCAACCTGCTCAAAGAAAAAGCCGACACCGCAGCCATTCGTATATTTGCCGATAACCTTCGCCAATTGCTACTTGCTCCACCCTTGGGACAAAAAAGGGTGCTAGCCATAGACCCGGGTTACCGCAGTGGATGCAAGGTGGTATGCCTTGATGCGCAAGGCAACCTGTTGTACAACGAAACCATCTATCCACATCCCCCGCAAAGCGAAGTAGGACAAGCTATTAAGAAAATTGTGAATCTTGTAAATGCTCATAAAATTGAAGCCATTAGCATTGGAAACGGTACGGCCAGCCGTGAGACTGAAAATTTTATCAGGCGTGTACGCTTCGACCGCGACCTAACGGTAGTGGTAGTCAACGAATCGGGAGCTTCGGTATATTCTGCATCGGCATTGGCGCGCGAAGAATTTCCTGATTATGATGTTACGGTGCGTGGGGCTGTATCAATTGGCCGCCGGCTGATGGATCCGCTCTCCGAACTGGTCAAGATTGACCCCAAGTCAATTGGGGTAGGGCAGTATCAGCACGACGTTGATCAGAAAGAACTAATGAAAAGCCTTGAAGGAGTGGTTGAGAGTTGTGTGAACCAGGTGGGTGTTGATGTGAATACAGCCAGCAAGGAGTTGCTCACCTATATTTCGGGGGTGGGCCCGGCACTGGCTACTGCTATTGTGGATTACAGGGCAAAAAACGGGGCGTTTTCGAGCCGCAATGAACTTATCAAAGTACCCCGTTTTGGAGAAAAAGCGTTTGAGCAGGCCGCTGGCTTCCTACGCATCCGGGATGGTATTAACCCATTGGATGTCAGTGCTGTACATCCTGAGAGCTATTACATTGTTGATCGTATGGCTCAAGCCCTTGGTATAAGTGTTGGAGAACTGATCGAAGATAAAACGCAGCGTCAAAAGATTGATCCTACCCAATTTATTGATGAAAAAGCCGGACTGCCTACCCTTCTCGACATTATAAGGGAGCTCGAAAAGCCCGGTCGCGACCCACGCAAAAACTTCGATTATTTCTCGTTTGATCCTGATATTCATGAGATTGACGACCTGAAGCCTGGGATGATAATATCAGGGATCGTTACCAATATTACCGCGTTCGGAGCATTTATTGATGTTGGAGTGCACCAGGACGGCCTGGTGCATGTGAGCCAATTGGCTAACCGTTTTGTATCTGATCCTGCCGAAATAGTGAAAATTTACCAGAAGGTGAAGGTGAAGGTACTGGAAGTGGATATTGAGCGACGGCGCATCCAATTTTCGATGAAAGAAGTGCCTCAATAATAATCAACCGCAAAAGCGGTTTGTTACTTATGAAAACCATTCTATCATGCATTTTCTCCTAAGAAAAGTATTGATTATACTCTTTTTGATGCCTTACCTTACCTTGCTTGCCCAGCAAGCTGGGGAACCTGCTCGATTTCAGTCCAAACTGCGAAGAATTAGCATAGATAGCTTATCCAAAAACAGAAAAGTTGCCTTTGGTTTCGAAGTCAGGCCGATTATTCCAAGTGCATTGTTCAGGGTTAGTACCGATGTTGTGAAAGCCGAAGATATTGTTTTTACCATCAGCCCCAGACCCGGATATACATACGGGGCATATCTTGCATTTAATCTATCGCGTCGTTTTTCGATCGAAACAGGAATAAATTATATCAATCGCGATTTCAGGATAACTGTTGACGATGGCCAACTTAAAACTACCTTGCAATTTACGGCCGATAACTATGAAATACCCTTGATATCAACCTATTATGTGCGTTTAGGAAAAAATATTTATATGGGGCACTCTGCTGGGATTTCAATGCAATTCCTACCCAGCCACCTGGCTTCTATTGTTAAGGAAAAAGATGTTACCGGAACAACTATTAGTTCGCTGGAGCAGGTCTCGAAACGAAAATACTGGATAATGCCCGCTTTTAAAGGAGGAATTGGTTGGGAATACCGTAGCGAAAATAATGGATACATCTATGTGGGTCCTGCCTACCTTCTTTTCACTGCACTGTATAAAACACGCCTGTTTTATCACCGTGATAAGGTAAATATCCAGCATCTTGATGTGAAGCCCATCGGAGACTTTTTCGGAATCACCATTCGCTATGTTTTTCCTCCTACCGAGATGTTTACAAAAAATAAAGGCAAGGAAAAAAAGTAGGTCAATCTTCAAGGTCGTCTATTCGTTCAGGAAAAGGTAAAACTCCCTTGTCAACTCTTTGTATTGATCGGTGTATTGATTATCCCTGCCGCGCAATACTAACGCCTCTTCCTGAATCATGTCAACCGGGAGCTTCACCAGCTCAAGCAGCAAACGTGTTGGCGCCAATCCTATGCGGGGAAGAACTTTGCAAAATCGCAGGATGAAAAGCTCGGATTGATCGAGAAGATTTTGAAACTTATCGAATCTTTCAGTGGGTAAGACAAGGGCGATCTTGCCTTCGGGCTTAAGAATCCTTGCCAAACTCCCGACAAAGGCTTTCATTAAGCCATCGCTTGCATGGCGAGCAACATCTTTGCGCGGATTGTTGGTTTTCAAACAATTGATAAAAAAAGGAGGGTTAGAAATTATGTAATCAAAGCCATGAGGATGATCATTCGAAAAACCTACAAGCCCTGTATGTATGGCTCTTAACCTGGAAGACCAGGGGCTATCACGGAAGTTTTGAGTTGCCTGCTCGATACTCGCTTTATCAATATCAATTGCTGTAACGATGGCATGGGTTCTCTGTGCTGTCATCAGGGCAAGAATACCACATCCGGTGCCAATGTCGAGTATCTTTCCGTGCATAGGCGGGTTACCCCATGTACCCAGCAACACCGCATCGGTGCCCACCTTCATGGTGCTATGGTGGTCAAATACATGGAATTGCTTGAATCTGAATGGTTTTGCCATGGCATTATTCAAGGTAGATATCAACCAAGCCTTCGGGTGCTTTTATATGCATGCATCGGTTTTTCTTATCTACCCACGTAATAATTTCATCAACGATGGGAATAAGTATTTCTTTGCCTTCTTTTGAAACTTGCAGCAATGCCTGCAAAGGATAATCAAGCACCTGTTCAACCGTCCCAATGAAACCATAAACCTCGTCAACTACTTCATAACCAATAATTTCGTGATAGTAAAACTGGTTATCGGTCAGCACTGGCAGGGCCGATAGGGGCAGATAAATGCTGCAACCAACTAGCACTTCGGCTTGTTCGGTGTCGTCAACATCCTGCAATGTCAGATGTACCTGGTTGTTGTGACGCAGTTTGATGTTTGCGACCTCGAAGGGCACCATATTTCCGCCGACGAGGACAAAAACCATATCCAGGGTTTCGTAATTGCCGGGGTCATCCACATCGAGGTAAACAAGCATCTCGCCCTTTGTTCCTAACAACCGCAGTATTTTCCCGAGATAGTAGTAACCTTCTGCTTTCATTCGTATCAATTATTAAATCGGGTGCATAAAACTAAAGGATTTTGCAATCCCCCGGATAAAAGTAAACAAAAGTTCAAAACATGAATGTCATTACCAAGCGTAAAGGGCAATAAAAAAGCCGCCTGTAGTGGGCAGCCTTTCAGATATTTATGTAGGAATGATTATTCAGATACAGGAGCAACCTTGTCCTCGGGTGCTTCGGGAACTTCTGGAAGTTCAACAACTTCTGGAATTTCGGTAGGCTCTGCAACTTCGGGAATTTCCTCAACTTCCTCAACTTCAGTAACTTCAGCAACTCCTGGAATCTCAACAACTTCAGGAATCTCAACAACTTCAGGAATTTCAGCAACTTCAGCAACTTCATCAACTTCATCAACTTCAGCTACTTCAGGAACTTCACCAACTTCGGCTACTTCAGCTACTTCAGCTACTTCGGCTACTTCGGCTACTTCGGCTACTTCGGCTACTTCAGCTACTTCGGCTACTTCAGCAACTACAGCAGCAGGTTGTTGATGGCGGGCCGATGAAGCAGCCTTTTTTGCAGATTCCTTGGCATATTTCTTTGCCAGATCGTCCGCTCGCTGTTCGCTCACTTTGGTCTCAGCAGCCATGCGTTTTTTCACTTCTTCTTTTTGTACCAGGCTGTGTTCTTTGATTTTGCCCAAAACCTTCGACTGCTTTTCTTCGAGCCAATTGTTGTATTTCTCCTCGGCTTGCTCAAGCGTGAGTGCGCCTTTTGTCACCCCCTTTAAAAGGTGGCTCTTATAAATTACTCCTTTGTATGATAAAATTGCGCGAACTGTATCGGAGGGTTGGGCACCGGTTTGTAACCAGTGCATTGCGCGGTCGAAATCCAGGTCAATATTGGCAGGTTTGGTTAGAGGATTGTAGGTGCCAATCTTCTCAATAAAACGCCCGTCACGTGGTGCTCGACCATCCGCAATTACAATATGATAGAAGGCACCGCCTTTTCTACCATGACGCTGTAATCTAATCCTTGTTGGCATGATGAATTAAGTTTAAATCGGGTTAAAAATTAAGGCTGCAAAGAAACGATTTTTTTTTGAACTGGTGAACAAATATGCCCTACTTTTTCATCAAACCTACATTTTCAATCATTTTTGCAACATTGGGCTCGATCAAAATATCAGGTTTAGTTGCTTATCTCTATTTTTGCCAAGTTAAAAGGCAAGATCATCATGAAATATTTAATCGCTTTTTTACTGTTATTTTTTGGCATAGAGGTTTTTAGTCAGCAATATAGTTCTTTTCGTTTAGAAGGTCGAATACGGGGATACCCTGAAAGCAAACTGGTACTCAATCGAGTTATTGGTCATAAGGAATTGAAAATCAGAGATATAATAACAGACAAGGGTGGGACATTTGATTTGTTATTCAACGAAGCGCTACCATCCGGATTTTATCGCCTGCGGGTTGACCAGCCCAACCGGCGCGATATGATTAATTTGCTGATATCGGAAAAGATTATCGGGTTGGTTACGCATATAGATTATTTTGCTGACAGTGCCAGGTTCTCCGGTTCATCGCAGAACATTTCTATGCACGAATATATGCGGCTGAAGGGTGATTATGAGGCGCGTCTTTCAATACTTGAACATCTTTTGAGTATTTATCCTGCTGATAAAAGATTTTATCCACAGATTGTTAGCGAGATAAACACCCTCCAGGACGAACTCATCCATGATGTTGATAAAATTACATCAAGATTTCCCGGAACATTACTGACGGCCTATATCAGAAGCGACCTTGAACCCAGATTCAATCCCGCGTTCTCTGCTGCAAGTCGTCAGGAGTATGTAATGGATAACTTTTTGAACGATATTGATTTTTTAGACACCTTATTGCTTTACTCGGACCTATTTCCTAACAAAGCAATTTCATACATTATGCTTCATCGAAACCAAGCCTACGACAGGGTGCAACAGGCTGATGCATTCATTAAGGGGGTTGACAAGCTACTGCAGCGCACCCTGATCGAGCCCAAGGTGTTTAATTTTATTCTTGAATATCTCATCAGTGGGTTTGAGCAAATTGGGTCTGAAGAAGTATTGACCCACATTGCAAACAATTACGAAGCACTGGAACAATGTATTACAGACAAGGATTCGGGTGAGCTACAGCGTCGTATCGAAGGCTACAAACGCCTGGCCGAAGGTAAACCAGCCCCAACCATTGATGCCACTGATATAAATGGCAAACCTTTTATCCTGGCATCAATAAAAGCAGATAACATACTGTTGTTTTTTTATGCAAGTTGGTGCCCGTACTGCACAGCCATGTTACCCAGAATCAAGGAATTGGCCATACAGGTAAATGCGGATACACTTGCTGCGAACCAACCCAGGCTTACTGTTTTGGCTGTTTCTATTGATGTTGACCAGCAAGCTTACAAGGATTTACTTCAAAAAAATAGCCTTGAAGCAGATGCACTGAAAAATTTCTGGTTTAACCACTGCGACTTCAGGGGTTGGGAAGGCAAGGTAGCCAATGATTATTACCTGTATGCCACACCAACATTGATATTGCTTGATAGAAACCTCAACATCAAGAAGAAACCTTCGGGCGTAGAAGAGCTAAAAGCGCTACTGAACCGATAGCAGAGTGCTACTTACGGTTAAAAACTAATCAGTTCAACCTCAAACACAAGAACAGAGTTTGGAGGGATTTCGCCGATATTGCGATCTCCATAACCCAAGTTTGGAGGAATAAAAAAAACAAATTTTGCACCTGGTTTCATCAGTTGAATGCCTTCGACCCAGCCCGGAATGAGGCGGCCCAATTCAAAGGTGGCCGGCGTACCACGATCGTAAGAAGAATCGAACACCGTTCCGTCAAGTAGTGTACCCCGATAATGAACCGTCACCTGGTCAGTAGGCTTGGGCTGGCTCCCCTCACCCGCTTCAATCACCATGTATTGCAAGCCACTGGACGTTTCGGTTACTGCCGGGTTTTTCCGGTTATCAGCCAGGAAAGTATCTCCCGTTTCTATGGAGGCTGGAGTGCTGGACGGTAGGCTCTGCTGCTGTTTTTCAGATAGCTTGGAAGTGTAAGCACGTACGATTGTTTCGGCTTGCTCCAAGCTGAAAAGAGTATCAATTCCTTGTAACGCATCGCGCAACCCTTGTATCAATGATTCGGGTTGAATTTCTAATCCGTTGTTTTTCAACGTGTAGCCAATATCAGTGCCGATGATATAGTTTACTGAATCGAGATAATTGTTGAGCCTGAATACGGTTTCGGTAATGGGCTTCGGAGCTTGCTTTTTGGTGTTTTTCTGTGCCAACACAGGTTGTGTGGTACACAAGAAGGCGGTTACAAAAAGAGGGAAATAAAGTTTGTACATAGTGTTTGTTTTTAATGTTTTTACTATTCAGGCTTGGTCCGCCAGCTATGGGATGTCAAAATTTTCCATTTTCCATTTTCCATTTTGATTCGTTTAGCCGATTTCAATATCCTCATCACTAAATAGCGGCTCGCCTTTGTAGCGCAAAAAAATACGGGCAATGGTAGCAACATCCTTCTCGCAGTACCTGACAATCCGTGGTAGGTCTTTTTCTTCCCAGTACACACGGGCAACATCGCTCCCCCGGATATCGTCTTTTGGGGTTGGAATCTGAAAAATTGCAGCCAGAAGTTCCAGAGAGGTGTAATTTTTATAATCTCCGAAACGCCAGAGGTCCATGGTGTCGAGGTGGGGCACTTCCCAAGGTTTTTTCCCGCTTTGATCAAGCAAGACGGGTAGTTTAATTCCGTTGATAAGCATACGCCTTGCAATGTATGGAAAATCAAATTCCTTACCATTATGGGCACAAAGACTCCAATTCTTGCTAAAAAAACGACCCCCAACAGTCAAAGCAAAATCCTCGAGTAGCAACTTTTCATCGTGGCCCGCAAACGATTTCATCCTGAACTTTTGGTCATGAAAAAACCCAACAGAAATGCAAATTATCTGACCAAACTCAGCATAGATTCCTGCCCGTTGATAGAGGTCTTCGGATACCTCGGTTTCGTTTTGCCTGATACGCAAAGCTTTATGATCCCAGAGCTTTTGAAAAGTTTCAGGCATTTCCAGGTAAGATGAATATTGTGGAACCGTTTCAATGTCGAGGAAAAGGACGTTTTCTTTTTTATAGTTTTCCAGCACGGTGTTTTTGTTTATCGGATTGCAAAATTAAACAAATAACGTAAGGTGAAGCAATCATCTAAAGCTGTTCTTCAGATTGTAGGTTGCACGCAAGCGGATAATACGAAGATATTGAGGGATATAAGATGAAAAATATTCACCATCAGCGGTGTAAATCCCCGGATGTGAGTATTCTTTATCTAATACATTATTGACAATCAGTTGGACATTCAACCCTGGTTGCAGGTTGTTGTAAGTGATGGTGGTATGATAAATTGTGACAGCAGGAAAATCTTCCAGGTTATCCGGTACGGTCGTTCCTGGACCCGTTTTACGTGAACCAGTGTAGTTTGCGCGCAGATTAAGGTCAAACTTCTTAAGAACCTGCATATTGAATGCAAGATTAAGGCGATGCGAAGCAATGTCGCCGACCCGTTGCCAGTTGTCGGAGGTTTTTCCCTGTATAATGGTATATTCTTTGGGGAGGCACCATGTATAGTTGGCATTCAGAGTGTACCTATTCCATTGGTAATAAAAATTCGACTGCAAACCCGAAACCTTCTGTTTGCGCGAATATGGCTGCCCTGTCGGCAACAAACTTTGATCGTTGATATCCTGGTTCTCTGTATTAAAATCCTTTAGCGTATAGTGATAAAAAGCCACGTCCCCGAGCCCTTTTTTATTTAATCGGTATCCTGCCGAGATTTCAAGGTTCTGACTTCGTTGTGGTTCGGTGCCGGGATGTTGGGCCAAACGCTGCCCGAAACGGAAATATTCAAGGTCGTTGATGTAGTTTTGATTGGCTGTGGCAAACATGGCTTTACCGGTAAACTGTCCATAATTGGCCACAATTGCGAGCTTGGGATTAAAAATCGCTCCATGGCCTTTATCAATTTTAATATTATGATAATCAAACCGGCCACCTGCCATTGATGTCAACCATTCGTTCCATTTATATGTGAGCTGTGCAAAAACACCAAATTCTGTGATTTCGAGAACAGAAGAACCTTGTCCAGGGTTTCCGGTGTAATATCCATTGTCAATTACATTTTGACCGGAAGACGGATTCAGTAGAATGCGGTAATTGCTTGGTAATGAGCTTCTTTTTAAGTCCAGACCGCTCAACAGTTTCATCCTGGCCGAGGGTTGGAAGTGCATAGTAACCTCACTGCGGAATTGCTCCGACATCTGATAGAGAGAAAGCATGTTCCATTGCGGAGTGTTATTGCGCATCAGGTTCGAAGTATTTAACCCACCATTTGAATAATTGTCAACATATATCAAGCGGGTATCATTGGCCGTTCCGGATATTCGATATGAGTTTAAGCTATTAAATACCAACTTGTTGGATATCCTTTTATTGAAATTTGCATACATGCTTGCCTGTTGCTGAACCCACATGTTTAAATTTTGTGCACTGGCATAGAACAAGTCGGTGTAAGTGTTGAGGACTCCTTGCTCATATTTCCAGAACTCTATGCCAAGGGTGAAATCCGATACATACAGCTTGGCATTGAAGAACCAATGATCGTATCTGTTTGTATATCTCGGACTGTGTTGGTTCACCCCTTGAAGCATTGCTATTTTATCATGGTATCTTGCCGTTTCCACACCCTTTGGGGTGAGGTTTACGGCCAGCGTATCGCCTTGGGGTGATTTGACTATCTGAAGATAAGGGTTATCCGTTCCGGGATTATTAATACGCACCCATTCGGCAGCATTAGAGGTAATGCCTAACAACCGTGCATAATCAACAGAATTATAGTAGGATGTATCGAAATCGTATGCAGGGAAATCAGATAGCACGCGTTCATCGCTGGTATGTCGTTTGAAAGTGGCCGTAAATCCGATGTTCTTTTTAGTGCCTGCCATGGTTAAATCGGCAAAAAGGGTTTTATAGGTTCCGTTGCTCATCGAATAGCTGATGCCTGGAAAAGAATAATAGGTCAGGTCTTCAGGTTTTTTGGTAACAACGTTTACCACCCCTTGTAAAACATTTGGCCCATAAGTGGATGAGCCGGGTCCATAAACCACTTCGATACTTTTGATATTGGAGATGGGATATTGCTGCGAAAGCATGGCGGTATTTGTCCACAAGTCGTTGGCTTCAACTCCGTCAATCATTAACAGGAAGCCCCTTGTGCTTCCCGAACGGTAGCCACGCATATATATGTTGGAGAGTGTAGCGCCATAAGTTCTCGAAACATCAAAGCCCGGTAGGTCGCTAAAAACTTCTTCAAGGCTGATATATCCTCGCTGTACGATTTCTTCTTCGCTAATGATGATCACCGTGGCGGGTGCTTCATGCTTTTTTTCTTGGGTTTTTGAAACTGCTGTCACCAGGTTACGCCGATAATCGGCCCTTATTTCTTCTATCAGCCTGGCAAACTGTAGTGATTCGGATGTTGTCGCCGCATACGAAGGGTTTTTATCAATCAATAATATACCCCACTTGCGTGCAGCTTCCAACGAATCCTTTGCAAGACAATTCAATGTCATGAGTTCAAATGCTGTTGTTAGTGTCTCTGCATCACAATCGCCATTCAAACAGGGAAGTAATAGAGCAGGTACAATCTCAAAATCACCGGCATGATATTTTTGCCGCGCAGCAGCAAGGGTTGCATCGTTGCAGGTGTTTTGTGCAAAGGGATGCAACCACGCCATGATGGCCCCTAAAAAAAGCAAGAGTTTGAGAGATTTGCTCATTTGTCAGGGGTTTTTTCTTTGGTTTTGTCGTTACATACCGGATCATACGGCAAATTGTTTCCAACCAATGCATTCCATTCATCGCGGGTCAGTGTTCGTTTTGCATACTGGCATATCTTTCGAACGAGCGCATCCGGTTCAATTGATAGCAGGCGAACGTTACGATCAGCGCCAGCGGCAGCAATGCTCTTACCGTCGGGCGAAAATGCAATGGTATATACCCATGATTCTTGCTCATCAATCAATAGAGAGGTCGTAAGTTTATGATTCAGAAGATGCAACTGCACAGTACCATCGTAGCTGCAACTGGCAAGCATCTGCTTTGAGTTATGGAATTTCAACTGATTGATACCTGCTTTATGGACTTTTTTTCGGATCAATGGGTTGAATGAAGGAAAAGAAAACATCATGATTTCACCGTCAACCGATCCGCAGGAAAACAGGCTTCCGTCGGGCGAGAAATTGATGGTAGTGATTGCACCCTGCATATTTAACCGGTGAATTGCTTCCCCACGGGTGGTTGCAAAACGAATAACCCCATGATTGTCGGCCCATGCCAACACATTGCCCTCGGGATGCAGGCATATATCGTTCACCCTGGCACCGGAGGTAGGTAATTGCAGGTGTCGTATAAGTTCTCCGTCTACGCTCCAATGCGATACCTGCCCGTCGTGTCCGGCTGAAAAAAAACTCTGTTCGTCAACCGAAAAGGCCACCGCACTTACAATACCCTTGTGGCCTTTGATCATCAAGGGTAAGATAATGGTGTCGTTATAATTCCACTGAATTATTTTACCATCTGCAGTACCGGCTAAGACCATTTCTCCAGCACTTTCAACCGCAAGCGACCTGATAAGAGCATGGTTAATGTCAATGTTGGCGCAGCTCGAATAATTTTTACCCAGGCTTTTCGTGCACCAACGTATGAGGCTTCCGTCATCGCTCGCTGTAAATAGATCGCCGGAGTCTTCATGCCATTCAATGCGCCTTATCGCGTCAGTAAAGCCATACAAGGTTGTGGGCTTCCCGGCGGTTCGCGCAAGAGCACGGAAAATTTCAGGATCGTCTGGCTCACCACCATTTTCGAGGTTAATCCGATGAGCCTGTAGCGCCAGTAGAGCAGCCAGTTCTTTATCGCCTGCCTGGCCGATACTTATGGCCCTCAAAGCCAACGACCGGGCAAGCTCACGAAGGTTTATTCTTTTTGATTCAGTCAGAAGGCTCTCAGATTCAGTGAGTTGTTGTGTGATATGTAGTTTTTTAGCGATGGCAATGTCGCGTTCATTTGTAATTATTTCATTGACTTTCAGGGCCTCCCCGGCCATTCTCTCAGCCTGTTCCTGCTTTTCAATAAGATCAACCGCACGGCTTTTGGCAAGTTTTTGCTGCGCAGCCATCAAACCTATTTGATCATCAAGTTCTTGCTTCAGATCTTCGATGGATTCCTGCTTCTCATTTATAAGTGCCTGCTGATCAATAAGATGCTTTCCGATATTTTCTATCTCTGCTTTTGTGAGCTCAGAAGAAATTTTAAACAGGTTGTTGAAGTGCCTATAGGTAAGAAACAATGATAGTGCCCACAACAGGATCACAGCAATCAGTATAAGGATAGCCTTCTTAGTAAGCTGCGATTTGACTGCCGATTTTTTTTTCGAGTCAGTGGTAGGATTCATTTCGTTTTATTTGCTCGGTTTTGTAAAAGATTTAACACCTATTTCCGGCTCTCTGCTCTAAGTACAAAATAACGACTAAATTAGAGTTTTTAATCAATTCTGCTTTCGTAAAAATTTATTAATAGCCGGTTTTAGTGGCAGGCACCTCGTGTTCCGCAGTTTATGAAATAACTTTGCCAATTGTAATTGGCTTTAATATTCTTCAGAAATTTGTGAATTATCAGATAGTGCCTCTACCTTCAAGAAAAAAGAATGACTCTTGGCTGGCTATTATGTTTCATAGGACTTTTGCATCCAGAACCGAAAAAGACTAACAATAATTTATTTTTCGGGTTTCACACCTATGCCAGTAGGGTGGCTCCTCACTACGCGGATATGCGACCTTATACCTCAGGCACAAAACCAGCATTCGAGGTACAGGTCGGATATCGCAGAAATAGCCAGAGTGCCTACAACCGAATCTTTAATTATCCGGCCATCGGGCTTAGCCTCTATCGTGGCAGCCCTGGAAAAAAAGAGGTCGTAGGCAATGTTACCTCGGCGCTTATGTTTATGGAGTTTACCTTGCGCGAGAAACAAGCGTCTGCGTTACGGGTGAAGTACTCTTTTGGCCTGGCTCATTTTTCAACCTATTATGATTCAGAAACGAATCCCGTCAACGAAGCCATCGGAGCGCCGATAAATGTCCATGTCAACCTCAATCTTACCTATAACTATTACTATCACGAATCGCTCGATCTGACACTAGGCCTTGGACTTACCCATTTTTCGAACGGTGCTTACAAAATGCCAAATAAGGGGATAAATATGTATGACATCAACGCTGGCCTGCGCTACTATCTGCATCCCCGCGAAACGCATCCACGGTTTGATAATAAAAAGATGGTGGTCGTTTTTCAGCCTTTATTGCGTTTTCAAACGATTGCCACGGCAGGAATTATGCAGATTGATGATGATCCGGTTTACTACCCTGTGAGCGACCTTTCTCTGAATCTTTCTGTACAATCGCAGTTTAAGACCCGGGGAGGCATTGGCTTCGACCTGTTTTATAACGGCTACACATACCGGATGCTAAAATCTGAGGTTGAAAATTTCCTGTTGTTGAACTCGTTGCGTGGGGGCATCTACGGGGCTTTTGAGCTGGATTTCAATCGCCTGGCAGTGGTCTATAACCTGGGATTTTATGTATTCTATAAGGCCGAACCCATCAAACCCATGTATCAGAAGGTGGGATTGAGATATAGACTAAATGACCGCGTTTTTGCAGCACTTTCTTTAAAAGCCCATCGCAACAAAGCCGAGTACACCCAATTGGGGTTGGGATATACCATTATTAGCCATTCGATGAAAAAAGGCGGCTATAGGGGATTTTAACAGTAAAATTATTGCTTGTAAACGATGGTGTTGATATTCATGCCCGCTCCAACAGAGGCAAAGATGATGATATCGCCTTTATTGATCTGGTGGCCATTCATCGTTTCTTTAAGAATCATATCGTAAAGGGTGGGCACTGTAGCTACTGAACTGTTGCCCAGCTCCTGGATATTCATAGGCATCACTTTATCAATTTCAGCAGCTATGCCGTATAGCATGAAAAATCTTTTTACGATGGCCTCATCCATTTTTTCGTTGGCCTGGTGTATAAGAATTTTTTTTACCTTTTGAATAGGTATGTGCGCTTTATCCAAGGCAATTTT
>JAUXXY010000155.1 GCA_030684735.1 Bacteroidales bacterium
TAAACGGCTTGCCTTCGATATGCCGAACGAAAAATCATAGGTTACTTTGGTTGCACCTAACTGTCCTTTCCTTGTAGTAATCAGAATGACACCATTGGCTGCGCGTGATCCATAAATGGCAGTTGCTGAAGCATCTTTTAATATATCAAGCGATGCAATGTCAGCAGGATTAATGTCGCCCAGGACATTTAATGCGGTAGCTGTCCTTGATAAATCACCTGTGAAAACAGGAATTCCGTCAACTACAATCAAGGGGCTGGAACTACCACTGATAGAATTGAATCCGCGTATCCTGATCACCGGAGGGTTACCAAGAACAGCATTGGGTATTGTAAGAGTTACTCCGGCAGCTTTCCCTTGCAGCGCCTGATCGAAGGTTTGTATTGGCATGGTCTTGATTGCATCACCTTTAATAGTAGCAATAGAACCTGATACATCCCTTTTTTGCTGTATGCCATAGCCTACAACAACAAATTCATCGATGGCATAAACGTCTGTTTCCATTACAACATCAATAACCGCACGGTTATTAACAGGAACTTCAACAGATTTCAGTCCAACTACTGAAAATACAAGCACCGCATTGGGCAAAGCAGTGATCTCGTAATTTCCATTCATATTGGTACTTGTACCAATACGAGTACCTTTCACCAAGACCGTAACACCAGGTATTCCGGAACCGTCTTCTCTACTGGTCACCCTCCCTTTGATAAGGCCTTGAGCAAGCATAGCCTGCATTGCAAAAAGCATGCAAACAAGCAACATGGTAATTTTTCTCATAATTTAATTGATTTTGGTTAGAAATGGTTAAACACTAAATTTAATTAAACTTCGCTTTTGTTAATTCTGGTCATTTGTATATATTTGGTGGAACATAGTTTCGCGTGTTTATATTTTTGTTAATGGTTCATCCCGAAACTTCGGGATTGTTTAGTAATTTGTTTCAAGTTTCAGGTTTCAAATTTTCGTATGGCAACTTTGAAACCTGCCAACTGTTTTCATTTGTAAATTTTTTTATTACTTACACAATATCAACGAAAAACAAAGTCTAAAGCTCCAAGATAAAAGGTTAAAGGTAAAAGGGAAAAACCCATTAACTTTTTTTTTTGAATTTTTACCTTTGTTCTATCTACTCATTTTTTTATCTATTAAAAGATTTCTTTCTTTGAACTTTTTCCTTTAACCTTTCATCTTTTACCTTTAAATTTTCATTCGTGTTTGCGTTTTTTTCAAATCATGGGTGTTTCATTTGTATAATAATTCCTTCGTTTTGTATAATAATCCTCTCCCCTGGAAAATCGAGCGCTAAGATATAAATAAAATCATTTCAAAAACTATTTGCATTTTTTTTAACAGACCCCACTACTTCTGATAAGGTTACCATTCAGCCTTGGTTGTTATGCCAAACTTATGATGCAAAATGGTTTCTTATCAGCAGAGAGTGTGCTTTAAGACGATGAATAGTAAACAGTTTTTCAATTTTACATCTTTCCATAAAATTACACCTCTGCAGGGTGAATAGTTACCTTTAAGAAATTGGGCGCTAATATAAAACAATTTTCTCAAAATACGACAGGTAGTTGTGTAATTATATGATTTTTTATTTGAGTCCGCTCCGAATCCCGTAAAGCCTGTCCTGTCCACACGCCGTGCGGGACTGATCGAAGCATTATAGCTTTCCTATACCTTTTTCAACTTCAAGAAGCATCTCGCACGATTTAACAAGGTCTTTCATCTTGTTATGATCGGGATATAGCGGCCGGTCAATATCTAAATATTCAACATGACGGCGTATAACCTTGCGCGCAATGGATGTTCCGGTTCCATAGCCATACGGTGTTTCATATTTCTCGCGCAGATCGAGGGCCTGGGCGGCGCACATAAGCTCAATGCCAAGAATTCCGAAGGCGTTATCGAGGATCTGGAAATTTTTGAGGGCTGTATTCATACCCATCGAAACAAAATCTTCCTGATCGGCAGCGGCGGGAATAGATTGTATAGAAGCCGGCATGCAAAGGATTCGTTGTTCAACGATCTGCATACCGGCAGTGTACTGGCTCAGCATCATCCCTGAGAACATACCGGCACCCTTGGTAAGAAAAGGCGGCAACCCTACACTCAAAGCAGGGTTATTCAACCGGTTCATCCGGCGTTCCGACAGCACGCTGACCATCGTCACAGCGGCACCTACCATATCCATGGGTAAACTCACCGGAGAGCCCTGGAAATTGGCACCCGAAAGCTGGATATTATCTTCGGGAAAAAAGATTGGATTGTCGCCAACACCATTCAGTTCTATCTCCACCTGGCTTTTAGCCCATTCCACGGCATCGTGGGCTGCCCCAATCACCTGGGGTGTTGAGCGCATTGAATAAGCATCCTGCACTTTCACTTTCAGTCGTTTTTCCATCAGGTCGCCTCCGGCAGCCACCTTGCGGATGGCGGCAGCGCTGCGCATGGCTCCTTTAAAGCCTCTCACTTCGTGTATCTTATGGTTGTAAGGGCCAAAATTTGCTTTCAGGGCTTCGAGTGTCATAGCGCAGGCGATCTCGGCTTGTTTGAGCCAGCGGTTGGTATCGTATAGCATGATGGCACTCATGGCGGTGAGCACATTTGAACCATTGATGGTGGCCAATCCGTCGCGGGCAAACAATCCGGGAACCGGAATGCCGGCACGTTCCAACGCAACTTTGCCATCGAGGAACTCTCCTTTGTAATAGGCATGACCTTCGCCCAGCATCAACAGAGCGATCTGAGACATGGGGGCCAGATCGCCACACGCACCCACGGAGCCTTTCTCGCACACATAGGGTGTAACTCCCTTGTTAAGCATATCAACCAAGGTTTGGGTAATCTCGAGGCGGGAGCCAGAGTTACCGTGGGCATGTACATTGATGCGGCTCAGCATGGCTCCCCTGACCCACTCTTCGGGCATGGCTTCGCCCATGCCTGCCGCATGGTTATATACAAGGTATTTCTGGAAATCTTTCACCTGGTCGTCGTCGAGCACCACTTCTGAGAATTCACCGATGCCGGTATTAACGCCATACATGATTTCTCGCGCCGCAATTTTTTGCTCAAGCATGTCACGGCAAGCGTTGATGCGTTGGATGGCCTCGGGATGAAGCTCAACTTTTTCATGATGCCTTGCCACTTTCACAAGGTTTTCAATGGTCAGATTGGTTCCGGTAATAAGGAGAGACATAGTTTTGTTTTTATGGTTGATTTAATGGTTGTAATGCTGTAATGGTTGTAGGGTTGTAATGGTTGTGGGGTTGTAATGGTTGTAGGGTTGTAATTGTTGTGGGGTTGTAATTGTTGTAGATTATGATTTGGAACTTACGATTTGGAACTTGAGACTTGGAACTTGAGACTTGAAACTTGAGACTTGAAACTTGGTGCTTGAAACTTGGGGCTTGAAACTTATTTTTTAACTCGGGGGTCTGAAGGTATGGTGTGAGCCTTGGACACTGGCCGGCCATCGAAAATGATGCGATAGGTGATGTGCTTTTTCGAAAATGTTCCTTCAACAGCCGCATGAAGTCGTTGCATCTTAGGATTGAAATCACCTACCCATGATAGCTCAATCTCTTTATAATTAGGCTTGTGCTGCATCATTTTATCCATGTACCAGAATATAGCAGACTCAATGCCATAACGCTGAAAACGCGGAACGACACCCATTACGGTAATGCGGGCCTTAGTGAGAAGGTTTTTCTTTTTCAAGCGTAAAAACCTAAGTTTGTCAAGCAATGAAAGCCTTCCGTTGAAGTGTTTAAGTAGTTGGTTTACATCGGGGATCATCACCAGGAATGCGATGGGGTTGTTGTCGTGATAGGCAAACCAAATGAATTCTTCGTCGAGAATATGTTTTGCTTTGATAAACTCAGCTTTGAGTACATCTTTGTTAAGAGGTGTAAAATGCTCGTGATATACCCATGCCTGATCATAGACTTCTTTGACATCGTTCAGGTATTTGTCGAGACGGGATTTCTTAAAATGCTCGAAACTAAATCCGGGTTTTTGACGAACCCAGTCGGCAATTTTCCAGAACCGTTCGGGAAACTTACGGGAAAGATCTATTTTATTGGTGATCTGCTCATAATACTCTTTGAAGCCATATTCCTCGAACAATGCCTTGTAATAGGGTTTGTGATAGTACATGCCGTAGCTGGGATTTTCAAACCCATCCACCAGCAGGCCCCAATAGCTGTCGTTTTCGCCAAAATTGATCGGGCCGTCCATGGCTTCCATGCCTGCTTTTAATAACCACTGTCGGCAGGCGTCGAAAAGAAGGAATGCAGCTTCTTTATTATTGATGCATTCGAAGAATCCCAGGCCTCCGGTGCGTTGGTCAAATTTGTTGGCCTTGGCATAATTGTAAAAAGCTGCCA
>JAUXXY010000159.1 GCA_030684735.1 Bacteroidales bacterium
CAAAATCAGGTTCTCTCTTATCGCAATGCCATGTTCCTGGAGTGCTTCGCAATAACCTCGGCAACGCTCTCTGCCGATTAGCAAATGTTGGGGCGCAGATAAGTGGAGAATATTTCGCCTGCCTGTTTCAATCATATATCGCGTTACACTTTTGGCCCCCTCAGCATCATCAGTCACCAGGCGATCGGTTTTCAACGCTTCGCACACCCGATCGAAAAAAACTATCGGCAAACCATGATCAATCAGATTCTGGAAATGATCAAAATGATGGGTGTTTTTACCAAGTGAGACCAAAATGCCATCAACCCGGTGGTCGAGCAGGGCTTGGGTGTTGATGATTTCTCGGGTGTAATCTTCGTTCGACTGGCAAATCATCACCCTAAATCCGTTGGCATAAGCAAACCCTTCTACACCGCTGATAATCGAAGAGAAAAAATGATGCTGAATTTCGGGTATGATCAAACCTATAGTATATGATCGCTGCTGTTTAAGGCTTATGGCTAAGGCATTGGGGCGATAATTAACTTTTTTGGCATATGCCTGAATCTTTTCGCGGGTCTCGCGGCTGATATCAGGATGATTTTTGAGAGCACGAGATACGGTGGAAGCCGAAACGCCAAGTGCTTTTGCTATATCATTTATCGAAAAAAGAGTTGATTTCATCTAATTATAGATTAAATGCCATGCCTATTTTAAAAAATATTTGCTAATCTATAAAAAAAAAATCAGGTCGCAAACGTTTCCGCAAACGATTGCAAACTTATTTTCTTTAAAACATGAAAATAAATCAAAAACCTATTGATAACCAGCTAAATATTTTGTAATATTGCACCCAAAATAGTGCCTGTCCATAAAGTCAAGGATTTTAGAAATGAAAGTCTCAAGCCCAAAATTCCAAGTCCAAAGCTTCAAAGAAAAAAATAACATTTTCCATTGTTAACATGTTTATTTATAGTACTATAGATGCTTTTTCTTTTTTATATGGGGTTTGAGATTTGGGTCTTGAAATTTGAGGCTTTAATATTATCCCGACATTACAGACAGACTTTAAATAGACTGCATTAGGTTATTAAGATATAATCAAAGACAATCGCCTGAAGGATGGTTGATTCTCAGATAAACACAAGAAGTCGCGATCGTCCCCGAAAGACTTGGGGGTGTTCAACTGTTCTTTATGGATATTTCAGTTTTGAAGCCCAACATTTCAGCCAGATATTCAACCATTTATATATTACGCAACAATTGTTCTAACCTAACAATCAACCAAAACCAAAATTTATGAAGAAGCATTTAGCAATGCTGAAAACCTTGATGATTGTGCTTGCCCTGGCTTTTACTACGCAGGGCTATGCCCAACAACTCAGGATTTCAGGTAAAGTTTCCAGTACCACAGATGGGCAATCCATTCCCGGTGTCAACATTGTAGTGAAGAATACAACTTCAGGAACTACAACTGACATCAATGGTAACTATTCCATCAGTGTAGATAGAGGGGTTACCATGGTATTTTCCTTTATCGGCTACGACACTTATGAAGTACTGGTAGGTAGCCAAACTACTATCAACGTTGCCTTACAACCTTCGGTTACAACCCTTGAAGAAGTTGTGGTGATCGGGTATGGTACTGTAAAAAAGAGTGATGCCACCGGATCAATATCCACGGTAAGCTCCAAAGATTTTAATCGTGGGGCAATCACTTCGGCTCAGGATTTATTAGTGGGCAAATCAGCAGGCGTTGTGATTACGACCTCAGGAGGTGCTCCCGGAAGCGGTTCAACCATTCGGATTCGTGGCGGTTCATCCTTGAACGCCTCCAACGACCCGCTGATCATTATTGATGGTGTACCCATTGACAACATTAATGTTTCGGGAAGTTCTAATTTCCTGTCTTTTATCAACCCGAATGACATAGAGTCGTTCACAGTGCTCAAAGATGCATCTGCTACAGCCATTTATGGTTCCCGTGCATCCAATGGGGTAATAATAATAACTACTAAAAGGGGAGTTGCCGGCAGCCCAATGCAACTGACTTACAACGCAAGCACTTCTATATCAGCTGCTACCAGGTTTCTTGATGTGTATTCCGGTGACCAGGTACGACAAATTGCTTTTGAGTATAAAGATCTTTTCGGAGCAGACAGCTATCACAAGCTGGGAACGGAAAATACCAACTGGCAAAAAGAGATCTACAGAAGTGCGGTGTCGCAGGATCATAATCTTGGTTTGACTGGGGCTTTCAAAACCGTGCCTTACATGGTGTCGTTAGGTTATACTAATCAGGACGGTATTTTGAAGAATACCGATATGCAAAGATTTACCGGTGCTTTCAGTTTAAATCCAACCTTTTTTGACAATGGCTTGAAAGTCAACATCAATGCCAAAGGTATGAGCACCAAGCATAATTTCGGCTCTTCAGGTGCAGTTGGGGATGCAATCAGGATGAGTCCTACTCGTCCGATTATGGATGATAATTCTGCTTCAGCAGGATATTTTCAATGGCAAAATTATGGTGCAAACCTTGGTACTGCCAATCCTGTTGAACGCGCTTTAGAGGCCGACAACCGATCAGATGTGAACAGGTTCCTGGGTAATGTTCAATTTGATTACCAGCTCCCTTTCCTCACTGATCTACGAGCTATTTTAAATTTGGCGACAGACTATGCCGAAAGTGAAGGCCATAACAACCGCCCCACCACTTCACCATCAGTAATTACAGCACCACTATGGGGTAGGCTAACTGACTATAGTGCAAAGAACCTGAACAACCTGCTTGATTTCTATCTGAACTACACCAAAGACCTCAGTCAGATTAATAGCAGAATTGATGCCACGGCCGGTTATTCATGGCAATATCTGAAAAACGAAGGAGATAATTATACCCGCGGAATAGTTGATGCATTGCATCCTTATCAGAGAACTGATAGTTCCACTTTCATCAATGAGGTTGTCCTGGTTTCATTCTTCGGCCGTTTGAATTATTCATTAATGAACAAGTATTTGTTGACTTTTACCCTGCGTAATGATGGTTCATCACGTTTTTCAAAGGAGAATCGCTGGGGGCTTTTCCCGTCAGCGGCATTTGCCTGGAAAATTAAAGAAGAAGCATTCATTAAGAACGTAGATTTTATTTCTGATCTGAAGCTGCGTTTAGGGTGGGGTATTACCGGCCAGCAAGATATAGGGTCTTATTATCCCTATATGGCAACCTACATATCTTCTTCAATGGGTAATTTTTACATGATTGACGGCACATATATTCCAACACTACGACCCAGCCCCTATGACCCCGATATTAAGTGGGAAGAAACTTCCACTCAAAATATTGGTATTGATTTCGGCTTCTTAAAAGATCGGATCACTGGTTCGTTCGACCTGTATAAACGCGTTACCGAGGACTTGTTGAATGAGGTAACAGTCCCTACAGGTAGCAACTTCTCAAACAGACTAATGACTAACGTAGGAAGCCTGGAAAACAAAGGGGCTGAGTTAGCATTAAACCTCATACCTATATCCCAAAAGGATATGTCTCTGAATATTGGGTTTAACTTGACATATAACAAGAACAAAATCACCAAACTGCTCATTTCCGACGAGCCTAATTTTATCGGAGTCCTATACGGTGACGCCTTCACAGGTCAGAATCAAGTTACCAGGGTTGGACATCCGGCATATTCTTTCTTTGTAAACAAACAGGTTTACGATGCCGACGGAAAACCCATTGAAGGTTTATATGTTGACCTGTCGGGCATAGGTGGTGTTGTAGGGGGAGACAATGCAGATAAATACATTTATAAAAATCCAACTCCCGATTATCTGTTTGGTTTCTCTTTCCGCTTCAACTACAAAAACTTTGACGTGATGGCATCCTCTCGTGCAAGCATTGGCAACTATGTTTACAATGCCATCGCCGCCGGTTCATCGTTGGATCAAATGTATCAGATTGGATACTGGCGCAATATGCCAACCATGTTGGATGACACAAAATTTGTGAAACGTCAGTTTACGAGCGACTATTTTGTTGAAAATGCCTCATTCCTGAAATTGGATAATTTCAGTATGGGTTATAATTTCGATAATATCTATCGCAAGTTGAATGCCAGGGTCAGCTTTACAGTTCAGAATGTGTTCACCATTACTAATTATAGTGGACTAGATCCTGAAGTGAGTGATGGAATTGATAGAAGTTTTTATCCCCGCCCTCGAACGTTTCTATTAGGCATTAGTTTAGGTTATTAATTTTTAAACCATAAATGATATGAAAAAATATATATTTCGCATAGCGATTCTCCTTTCCACCATGATTGCGGTATCATGTGTGAAAGATTTGGACATTACTCCAAAAGACAAGAGCACAATACTATCCGGCAATCTAGGCGACGATCCTGCTTACCTGCAACAAGCCTTAGGTAAAATATATGCCAGCTTTATAATTGCCGGTCAGGGCAACCCTGGAGGATCTGATATTGCAGCTTCTGATGAACACTTCTTCACAACGACGAGAGCACTCTGGAACCTTCAGGAACTACCCACCGATGAAGCCATTTGTGCCTGGGGTGATGTGGGGATAGCCGACCTGAACACACAAACCTGGAGTTCAAGTAATCCGTTCCTTACGGCTGTCTATCAGCGCCTGGGTCTTAGCATAACCTTTGCTAACGAATTTATCAGGTTTACAAAAGACAATACCGATCCCAAAGTAAAACGATATAATGCTGAAGCCCGTTTCCTGAGGGCATTGGCTTATTATTGGTATCTTGACCTCTTTGGAAATCCACCATTCACGACCGACGCAGATGGGGTTGGAAAATTCTTTCCAAAACAGTTAGACGAGAACTTTGCTGCAGGCAGAATCAAGCTCTTTAACTACATTGCCTCAGAATTGAAGAGTATTGAGCCCATTCTTGGCGACCCCGGGTTTTCATACCCTCAGGCCGATAAGGGCGCTGCCTGGATGCTGCTCGCCCGGTTATACCTGAATGCGCAGGTTTATACAGGAACTGCCAAATGGGATAGTTGCAGAATTTATAGCGATAAAGTGGTTACCAGCGGTAAATACTCACTGGCCAGTAACTATCGCAAGAATTTTAGTGCCGATAATGGTGGAAACGAAAATACTGAAATGATCTTTGCATGGGCACAGGATGGAACATTTATCCAGGGATGGGTAGGCACCACTTTTATAATCCAATCGAGTAGTGATGCGCAATACTTGAGATCGGAAGTATATCACGGGCTGACTTCCAATACTAACTGGAATGGCAACAGGGCCACCAAGCAGTTCTTAAATGTGATGATTGATACACTCGCAACCTATAGCAACAATCCTGTTCCGTGGATTGCCGACCCATTCTTTGCACAAAGCAAGGACAAACGGGTTTTCCTCAGGGTCAAAAAGAGCCCTGATATCCCCAGCGCATCTTCAAGCGGTGATTATGGTATTGGCGTGTACAAGTTTACTGCAAAGAAATCAGATGGCACTTTTCCTGCCACGTTTAATAATGCTTTTGCAAATACCGATTTTCCTGTCTTTCGTTATGCCGACGCTCTGTTGATGAGGGCTGAAGCCAACTACAGATTAGGAAATGCAGCAAGTGCAGTAACTGACATTAACCTTGTCAGGCAGCGTGCTTTTGGAAACACCACCGGTAACATTACAACGGCTCAACTGAACGACAAATTCATGTTGGATGAACGTGCCAGGGAGTTTTATTATGAAGCCCAGCGAAGGACTGATTTGATTCGCTTCGGTCAGTTTACCAGCGGAACCTACCGGTGGGCATGGAAAGGTGGTGTTTTTCTGGGTACCCAAACCAGCAACCACATGAATGTTTACCCGATCCCTGCTGAAGAGATTGCCGCCAACCCATTTTTAAAGCAAAACCCATTGTATAATTAAAAAAAATAGATAGCGATGAAAAGTAAAATAATTTATTTAGCAGGCATTATTGGGTTGCTTGGTTTTTTGGCAAGCTGCGAGAAAGATGAGACAAAAGTTGTCATGTCAGAAACCCCAACTCCGCCTTCTTTGGTAACACTCCCCAATCTTACGCTCCAAAGAGCCAATGCCAATAACACGATTATCTTTATCGGCACGGCTGTAAATCCAGGATTTATTGCCTCTGCCACTTATTTTCTTGAGGCCAGTTCCAGTGCTACTAATTTTGCAGACGCCCTGTTATTGTATTCAGGTGTGAGGGCAGATACAATGAAATTTAAAGTGAGCGACCTGAATGGTTTGATGCTCAGAAAATTTCCGGCCGATCAGGTAAGCTCAGTGCATTTCCGTCTTCGTTCATTGCTGGTTGTAGATGCCGGAACCGGTGCACTTGGTACGAGCACCAAGCCTTTGCAATACATTTCTGCAGTTAAAACCGTTAGTGTTACTATTTATGGCTTACCTAGGTTAGACCTGATCAACTCTGGAATAACTCAGAAAATTGAATCGGCTGCAGGCGATGGCGTTTATTTTGGTTATGTGAAGCTCGACGCAACCAAACCATTTACATTGCGCGATCCGGATGCCAACAAAACTTATGGTGCTACCGGTTCGAACCTCGTTGTAAACGGAAACCCCATTATTCCTCCCGGAACAGGTTGGCATGCAATGACCGCAAACACAATAGCCCTTACCTACACTATAAGTCCTTACATGATTGGTCTGGTTGGCTCTGCCACTCCGAATGGTTGGAATACGCCGGATCAGAAAATGGACTATGATGTTCAGGCCGGGACATGGAAAATAACTCTAGACCTGGTTCAAGGCGAGATAAAATTCCGAAAGAATGATGGTTGGGCTTGGAATCTTGGTGGTACACCGGACAATCTGACTCAAGGTGGCGCAAATATTGCCGTTACTGCTGGCAATTATACTATTACACTGACGATTATTAATGACCTTACCGGTAAATGTACAATCGTCAAAAATTAACAAGCCTGAATGATGGGTTCGCTGTGTTTGTCCTGAACATGGTTGGAAGATAGCACAGTGAACCCTCTCAGTTTGTTTATTAAATCATATAACAATCAATATTATGAAAAAAACACTGATTTACAAATTAACGGCTTTCCTTGCCATCACGACAATAATTGTTGTTTCTTGCACCAAAGAAAGCCCGGATGTAAGGTTAGATCCGAAGCTATCCACTTCACAGGTTTATGGCATAAAATCTGACTCTGCCACTGTTGTCGGCTTCGTTATTGCTTCAGGCGAAGGTTTTGTCGAAAAGGGTATTTGTTATAACACTCAACCCATTCCAACAATCTTAAACAGCAAGAAGGTTTACACTGGCTCAAATACCACAGCAACATTCATTGTGAAGTTAGGTGGGTTAACTTTCGCCACCAAGTATTATGCCCGCGCCTATGCCACAAATAGCAGCGGTACAATCTATGGTGAGGAATCTAATTTCACTACATTGGCTATACTTCCTACCGCAACCACGGCTGATGTTACCGCAATTGCCGGCACTACTGCCACAACGGGCGGAAACGTTACTCATAATGGTGGAGCCACCATTACTGCTCGCGGAGTATGTTACAGCGAAACGCCCAATCCTACCATAGCCAACCTTAAAACATCTGATGGTACTGGAGTTGGTGCCTTTGTAAGCTCGCTCGCAAACCTTAAGGGTGCCACCACTTACTATGTTCGCGCATATGCCACCAACGTCATCGGCACGGCATACGGATCTCAAAAACAGTTCACCACCCTGGTTGTAACCCGCACCTGGTATCTGCCCGGCGATTATGTTGAAGCAAGCTATCCTGGCACCACGTTCGGTAACTGGAGTCCGGCTAATTCACCGCAAGTTAAAAGCGTTGAGGCCGCACCCAACATTCTGGAAGGTTATGTTTACATGGCCAATACTGCAAACGAGTGGAAATTTGCAACTCAGCCAAATTGGGATGGGCCGAATTATGGATATGGAGGTCCAGGAATATTGGATCCCAGTGGTGCCAATTTCAATTCGCCAGCCGGTTACTATAAAATCAATGCCAATGCTGTAGCCCTTACTTACACTGCCGTTGCAACAGTGTGGGGTGTAATCGGAAGTGCCTCGCCAGGTGGTTGGGGAAGTGAAACTCCGTTATCATATGACCCAGCCTCAAGGACCTGGCGTGGCGGAGTACCAATGACCCTGGGTGATTTTAAATTCAGGGCACACAGTTGGGATTACAATTATGGTGCTGCAGCCGGTAGCAATAAGTTGACTCATGATGGCCCCAATATTGCCATTGGTGTAGCTGCCGATTACTATTTCGTTCTCGACTTAAGCACGCCACACGATTATACCTATAGCGCCGACCGCTGGGGACTCATCGGAAGTGCCACTCCCGGCGGCTGGGGTGAAGATACGAATATGATGTGGGATCCTGTAACAAAATCATTGAAGCTCACTGTTGATTTGACCGTAGGTGATATTAAGTTCAGGGCCAATGACGCATGGGATATTAACTTAGGTGGTACACCAAGTGCCCTTACTCCTGGCGGAGACAATATTCCTATTGCCCTAGCCGGTAACTATACCATTCATCTCTACCTGGTAGGTGTTGGTGGTTATTGCACCATAGTGAAAAACTAGTTTAAACGGTATGAATATAAAGTGGCTGGACGCTTATGTTCAGCCACTTTTTTTGTTGATCGTATTTCATTATTCTACTTCGATATATTGTATTGTACTGCCTCAAATAATTTTGTAATCCATTTAATATCAATAATTTTATGAGAAACATGCTGATTTTTGTTGTCAGTGTATTGTTCGCTTGCTGTCAGTCTCAAAAAGAGTTCAATAATAGAAGCCTACCTCCCGCCTGGGCCAAGGATGTGATCTGGTACCAGATTTTTGTGGAACGTTTCAACAATGGAGACCCCACCAATGACCCGACCATTGCTGCTATTTCAACCCCAACGGCTTCATTTCCGGTACCCGAAGATTGGCAGATCACACCCTGGGGATGGGACTGGTATGAACAAGAGTCCTGGGCAAAAGCCACCGGCCTGCCTTTGAGAGAAACCATGCAACACCGCCGCTATGGGGGCGACCTGCAAGGGATATTTGATAAACTCGACTATCTTTCCGAACTCGGTATCACAGCCATCTACTTTAACCCACTCAACGATGCGCCTTCGCTGCATAAGTACGATGCCAGAAACTACCACCATATTGATGTCAACTTTGGGCCTGACCCGCATGGCGATATACAAATCATAGCAAGTGAAGACCCATCAGATCCTGCAACATGGCAATGGACTTCAGCTGATAAACTCTTCCTGAAACTGGTAGATGAATTACATAAGCGCAATATCAGGGTCATCGTTGATTATTCGTGGAACCATACAGGCGCACTTTTTTGGGCCTGGCAGGATATTCTAAAAAACCAGGAAGCTTCGCCCTACAAGGACTGGTATGAGATCATCACTTTTGATGATCCTGCCACTCCCGAAAACGAATTTGACTACAAAGGCTGGCTCAATATCAAAAGCTTGCCAGAATTTAAAAAAGTGGATGTGGTAGGGGGACATGCTTTCGCGCACCCGTTTGAGGGCAACCTGCCTGAAGATGTAAAAACGCATGTTTTTGCAGTTACCTGTCGGTGGCTTGCCCCCGATGGTGATGTTTCAAAAGGCATTGATGGGTTCCGCCTCGACGTGGCCGAGCAGGTACCCATGGGTTTTTGGAGAGATTATCGCCGGTTTGTAAAAGGCACCAATCCCGATGCATTGCTGGTAGGAGAAATATGGTGGGAACAATGGCCCGACAAATTGATGAACCCCGTTCCCTACACTAGAGGCGACATTTTTGATGCAGTCATGTTTTATCACGTATATCGCCCTGCCAGGGGCTTTTTTGCCCTGGGCGAACCCACGGCAGATGCCGGACAATTGGCTAAAGGGCTGGAGTTTGAATGGAGCAGATTGCAGAAACCTTTCCGCTACGCTATGATGAATGTAAATGGCACCCATGATAGCCCCAGGCTCCTGACCTGTTTTGCCAACCGCGGAAAATATAAGTACCATGCCAATCCATATGAAGACTCCGTATATTTGTCCGGTAAACCCGATCCAGAAACATTTCAGCGGGTAAGGCTTTACCTGGTGCACCAGTTTACTAGTATAGGAGCGCCACATATTTGGAACGGTGATGAAATGGGTATGTGGGGCGCCGACGATCCCGATTGCCGCAAACCATTATGGTGGAAAGAGTTAACCTTCAGCTCCGAAATAAGTACCAATATGCTGCCAAGTGCAAAAAAATATGAAAATGTAGCATTTGATGCCGAACATTTTGAGTTTTACAAGAAAATGATCAAGCTGCGCAAGGCCCAACCTGTGCTGATAAACGGCGATATTGAATTCATGTTGAGCGAGGGCAAGTGCTTGATGTATAAACGCACCAACAATGACGAAACGCTTTTTGTGCTCC
>JAUXXY010000163.1 GCA_030684735.1 Bacteroidales bacterium
TGGCACCTGTTTTTTTAGAAAGGACGACCAAGGCTTCATTCACTTGTTTTTGTTCCGGGAGGTTGTGATCCATCATTTCGAGGTAATAATCTTCCCCAAAAATTTCCTGGTACTCCCTGATAACGGCTTCAGCCTTTTCAAGGCCTTGGTAGCGGATGGTTTCAGGCAACTCCCCGCCCAGGCAAGCACTCGAAGCAATCAAACCATGATGATATTGGCGTAGTAGTTCCTTGTCAATACGGGGCGTATAATAGAAGCCTTCCTTGAAACCCAGGGAACAAAGCTTTACTAAGTTGTAGTAACCTGCAAGGTTTTTTGCGAGAAGCACAAGGTGACGCCCACTACGGTCTTCCTTGCCCCGGCGCTCAAAACGACTGTTCGGTGCCACATAAATTTCGCACCCGATGATTGGTTTTATCCCTTTATTCTTAGCAAGCGTTACAAACTCAAGTACCCCATACATGTTGCCGTGGTCGGTGATGGCAAGGGCTTTCATACCTAACGCTTCTGCACGGTTCAATAAGCTGGGAATAGAGGCAGCCCCATCAAGGATGGAGTATTGAGTATGTACGTGTAAATGAACAAGTTCTGGCATGGCTTGGATTTATTGATCCCGCACCCCGTATGGACAGGACAGGCTGTGCGGGATGAAGGCAAGGGGTAAAGATATAGATAACCCCACTCATAGAAATGGGTTGTTGAAAAGTTGTGTATAAAGAAGGTATTTGGGTGCTACTCAAGATGTCACGGATTTTCTGCAAGTTTGAATGGCTCGTTTCCTGGTAAAATGTTGATCAACAATGGGTTTCGGATGGCTTTTGCCACCTTGCCCGTGTACCAGGAAATTCTTGAATCAAGGAGAGAACACAGATCGTTTCATAGTTTCCGGTGTGCAAATTCTCAACATCCGCAAAAAGAAAAATCTGATTAGTCGTTAACGAAGCTTCGTGTTCGGATAAAATCCTATACTTTTGCAATTTAAAATGATTCTAAATAATTAGGTTTGAATTTACAGCAACTCGACATAGGTGAAAAGGCCATCATTATAAAGGTGAAAGGTCGTGGTGCATTCCGTAAACGCATCATTGAGATGGGTTTTGTGGCGGGTCAGGAGATTGTTGCCGTTCAGAAAGCTCCGCTGGGCGATCCGGTTGAATATAACATCATGGGTTATAATGTGTCGTTGCGAAACAGCGAGGCCGGGCTTATTGAAATTGTTACTGAAAATCTTGCACACGAAGAGGTGTTGGATAATGATTTCATTGGTATGCCCGGCGACCTGCTGTTGAAGGAAACTGCACGACGCAAGGGAAAAACCATCCACGTTGCCTTGGTAGGCAATCCAAACTCAGGAAAAACCACCCTCTATAATTTTGCATCTCATTCGCGCGAGCGTGTCGGTAACTATGGGGGTGTAACTGTTGATGCCAAAGAAGCCCGTTTTAAACTCGATGATTACCAATTCATTATCACCGACCTGCCCGGAACATACTCCCTTACGGCCTATTCGCCCGAAGAACTGTATGTACGCGATTTTATCTTCGGTCAGATGCCCGATGTGATTGTAAATATCGTTGATGCCTCAAACCTCGAACGCAACCTCTATCTCACCACCCAATTGATAGACATGGATATAAAAGTGGTAGTAGCATTGAACATGTACGACGATCTCAAACGCCGAGGTGACGACCTTGACTACGACTATTTGGGAAATTTGCTTGGAATACCTTTTGTACCCACCATCGCCTCGCGCGGCAAAGGCATTGACGAGCTGTTCCACAAGATCATAGATGTTTACGAAGATCGTGAAACCATCATCCGCCATGTACACATCAACTATCGCGAAAGCATCGAAAAAGGCATCAAGGCATTACAGGAAAAAATCAAGACTCCTGATAACAGTTTTATCACAAATAATATCTCTCCTCGTTTTCTTTCTATCAAGTTGATAGAAAAAGATAAACACACACGCAAACGACTTGCCGCATGTTCAAACATTGATGAAATTTTTCTTTCTGCCGATCAGCAAGTCATAAGGATAGAAAAAGAGCTGGAAGATGACACTGAATCGCTTATTACAGATGCCCGTTATGGTTTTATTGCAGGCGCCTTGCGCGAGACCTTTACTCCAAGCCCTGACAAATATGTGCGCCGCAGCGATCTGGTGGATCAGCTTATCACCCACCGCTTCTGGAGTATCCCAATCTTTGTGTTTTTCATGTGGATCACATTTTACAGCACTTTCAAACTGGGTCAGTATCCCATGAACTGGATTGAAGGCTCTGTGGATTTTATCTCTGGTTTTGTGATGAATAACATGTCCGAAGGTTGGTTGAAAGACCTCCTCATACAGGGCCTCGTTGGTGGTGTGGGGGGTGTTATCGTGTTCTTACCCAACATATTGCTCCTATATTTTTTTATTTCGCTGATGGAGGATACAGGCTATATGGCCCGTGCCGTTTTCATCATGGATAAGTTCATGCACCGCATCGGGCTGCATGGCAAATCGTTCATCCCACTCATCATGGGTTTTGGCTGCAATGTGCCGGCCATCCTTTCAACGCGCATCATCGAGAGCCGGCGCGACCGGCTGATTACCATGCTTATCAATCCTTTTATGTCGTGCAGCGCGCGATTGCCTGTGTATGTGTTGTTCATCACCGCTTTTTTTACAAGCTACCAGGGCAGCATTCTTTTTAGCCTCTATGCTTTGGGTATCCTGCTTGCCATCGGTTCTTCGCTGCTCTTTCGCCGCACATTCTTCCGTAAAGTGGAGATTCCTTTTGTAATGGAACTCCCCCCCTACCGTGTTCCAACCGTGAGGACGTTGATCAAACATATGTGGTTCAGAACTGAGCAGTATTTAAGAAAAATTGCCGGTGTGATACTCGTGGCATCCATTGTTATATGGGCATTGGGCTACTTTCCTCAACCAGATAGCACTCCTGCTGATGGCAACATTTCCGAAAACCAGGCAGTAGCGAAACCCCAGCAAATCGAACAGCAAGCCTGGATCGAACAAGAATATGAACGCCAGCATAACAGCTATATCGGTCGTATTGGACGGTTTATCGAGCCGGTGATGCGCCCCCTGGGTTTTGACTGGCGTATGAGTGTGGCACTACTCACAGGGGTAGCAGCCAAGGAGGTGGTAGTTGGCAGCCTGGGAGTTCTCTACCTCGAAAATCCTGATAATCTGCAGAGTTCGGCTTCGCTTGTGAAGAAATTGCAAAATCAAACCCATCAAAGTGGAACCCTGGCCGGGCAAGAAATATTCAATCCCATCATCGCCTTCAGCTTCATGCTTTTCATTCTGATCTATTTCCCGTGCATAGGTGTAATTGCAGCTATACGCAAGGAGTCAGGCAGTTGGAAGTGGGCAGTGTTCGTAATTTTCTATACAACCATCCTGGCATGGTTAGCATCATTTTCATTCTATCAACTCGCTAATATTATTGTTAAGTAGCTATGATACAACAAATTCTTACAATTATTATAGTGGCAATAGCAGCAGCCATCACCGTTTACAAGCTTGTGAAGAGTTTAAAGCCACAAAAGAAGGATTGTAGCACCTGCCAAAGCGATACCGCCGATTGTCAACTCATAGAATTAAAAAAGAATCGAAAACTCAACTGGACAAAGAGGGATAAGAAGGAAGATAGAAGTCAGAAGATAGAAGTCAGAAGACAGAAGTCAGAAGAAGGAAATCAGAAGAAGGAAGTCAGAAGAAGGAAGTCAGAAGTCAGAAGTCAAAACATAGGATGTTGAATGCAGAATGCGGAATATAGAATTCTGTAAGTAGAATAGAGAAAGTTGAAGCAAGAGGAGAAAGTGGGGATCCGGAATTTTATCCTGTGCTGATGGATGAGGGGATGTAGCTGATCGGTAATTGGTGAGTTTGTTGGTGACGTGTCACTTAGTGCATGACAAAAATTTAAAAAACTGATAATCAATAATATATGTTGATAACTTGGTGATAACTTATTTGAAAATAATGTTTTAATAATCTGGTATTCAGTATCTTAGATGATGAAATTCCACATCTAACATCAAGATACATGAACACCAGATTTGAAAGTAAAAATAGCATTTTACGGTTAATTATTCTCTACGCAGAATACACAGGTTCATATTAGAGCATCTGCTGGATACCAGTCTTATAGCCTGCTTTGTGTTCGCTTTGTTACCGCATAAGCCACCTTATCGAATGGCATTAGATAGAACTAATTGGTCCCGCACCTGCGGGATGGAGCAACAAACATCAATGTCCTGATTCTTGCTGTTGTTTATCAAGGTGTTGCCATTCCCGTTCTGTTTAAGATGATGTCAAAATCTGGCAATTCATCCATTGCCGAACGGATTGTATTTTAATTTTTGTGAACCTTGGTGTCCCCCGCCTGCCGCTTGCATTCCAAAGCGCCGGCAGGCAGGTTTGACCGATATTTACCGGCTTAATAAACTCTTTGCCTTGGTGCTGGTGGCTTTAGTTTGGGCATATAAAGCCGGAATTTTCTTAAACTCTATCCGTCCAATCAAAGTCAAAAAGCACGGAAGAAAAGCTAAAAGTTTGTTCAAGTACAGTTTGATATTCCTTGCGAGTGTGCTGTTTTCTAACGATATAGATAAATTTAAAGAGTGTTGTAAATTTTTGTCATGTACTTAGGTCAATTTATTAAAATGCTTTTCAAATATTATTGAAATATTTCTATGACGCCTGGTATAGCCTCTCAGCACCTAACTTAATGCTATATTTACCTCATTATCGGACATAGCCAACACATTACGGATAATATCTATTCCTCTTTCTAAGGAAAGATAATAGAAGCAGGCAATTACCCTGCTTGGATCCGGCAGAAACTTACTTTTCTTTCTAGTAACAGTAACTTGCATAGTTTAAAAATTATGTTTAAATATTGAGTCCGCAAAGTAAGAAATTTAAAATGCCACAAATTCACTTAAGCACAAATTTTCACAAAATAATAAATGCCAGCCAAATAGCTTACCTACCCCAACGAACGGATAGAAAGACATTGCAGTAAAAATGAGAAAAATTATAATGCTAGACAAAAACGAACAGTTACTAAAAAATAGGACTTCGTGCGGAACTGCAAGAAACATTAACTTTTTGAATTTTCTGCACAGACTCAATACTTGAAATTTCATATTCTTTTGTAAATTCATCAAACTTCAGGTAAGCCTCCGGCAAACTACATTTTGCGAAGCTAGCCCAAAATTCTAAAGCTGTGGCGGTAAGAGATTGTTTCTTGCCAGTTGAATCCCATGGTTAAAAATATCTCTATTTTTGTACTTTTGCACACCCCCAAGCCAACACAGATTTTGTAAATTATTGATTAAAAGATGTTTATATTAAAATGAAAGAAAATAACCTCTTGAAACCCGATTACCTTTTTGAAGTTAGCTGGGAAGTATGCAATAAGGTGGGGGGCATACATACTGTTATATCAACAAAAGTACCTTTCATTCAAAAGAAAATCAAAGAGAACTACATACTGATTGGCCCGGATGTGTGGAAGGAGATACGTGATAATCCTGAGTTCATCGAAGATAGGTCTGCATTTCGACTTTGGCGCGAGAAGGCGGAGGCACAAGGGTTGCACTTCCGGATTGGCCGATGGAACACCCCCGGAACTCCATGGGTAGTACTGGTTGATTTTACTCCTTATTTTTCGATGAAGGATAAAATTTTAACCGACATGTGGCTTAGCTACAAAGTGGATTCTATCTCAGGGCAATGGGATTATACTGAACCGGCTTTATTTGGATACGCAGCGGCAAAGGTGATCGAAAGTTTCTATGAATACTACATTTCGGCACAGGATCGTATCATCGCGCAGTTTCATGAATGGATGACCGGTACAGGCATACTTTACCTGAAAGAGTTTGTGCCCCAGATTGGTACCGTTTTCACTACCCATGCCACGGTGCTGGGCAGGGCAATTTCGGGGAATGGCTTGCCACTCTATAAGGAACTCGAAAGTTATAATGCCGATTCGATGGCTCGCCTCAATAATGTGTATTCCAAGTTCTCGCTCGAAAAAACGGCCAGCCACGAGTGTGATGTCTTCACCACAGTAAGCCAGATTGCGGCCCGCGAATGCAGATACCTGCTTCAGCGCGAGCCAGACTTAATCACACCCAACGGGTTCAACACCGGCTTAATACCCAATGATGAAGTTTTTGAGAAACAACGAAATAAAGCCCGCAAAAAGATACTTGAGGTAGCTTCGGCCATCACAGCTACAGAGCTGCCCGAAGATTCCTTCCTGATGCTCACCAGCGGCCGCTATGAGATTCGTAACAAAGGCATTGACATTTTTATTGAAGTCTTGGGTAAACTGAATAAAGAAAGTCATAAGCTGAATAAACCAGTAATTGCCATCATTGCCCTTCCTGCTGGGCAGGCCGGGCCTCGCCGTGAACTTATTGAGCGCCTCAAAACAAAAGACTATTCTAGTCCTTCCATTTGGAAAATCAACACACACACCTTGTTCGACAAAGAATTGGACCCGGTACTTAGGGGCTTGCAACAACAAGGTTTACAGAACCAACCCTCCGACAAGGTGAAGGTTGTTTTTGCACCGTGCTATTTAGATGGAAACG
>JAUXXY010000169.1 GCA_030684735.1 Bacteroidales bacterium
ATAAACTTGCATTATTCACAAATTCTATCAACGTTCTGAAATAATGCAGGTTAACCCCGGCTTAGAAAAGATTATCCCGAAATTTCGTGATCGGGATTGTATTTGTGAATTATCCAGGTAAAAAGGCAATCTGTTGAATCATAAAACCTTGCATCGGTCGGTTACGTTGCAGCCAACTGAAAGCTACACCTAAACCGATAGCCAATATGTTATGATCAAACCATGAAAAAAAAACTACTTCTTTTGTCGTTTTTCTTGTTGTGTTTCATAGCACCTCAACTGGTTCTTTCACAGTCAAAACGTTCGTTTTCAACCGACCCTGTGCTGTTTCTGGCTGAGGTAGAATCTTTTTTCAGGCAGGTTCCGGAACGTGAAAGCAAGGCAAGTGCTGCGTTGGTTAGCAATCTTAAGCAAGCTTTTACTACCGGTTTATTTAAATCAAGTCAACAGCTTGCAATCATTGGGGTTTCAAACCAGATGCTTGAACTTGATTTGCGTCCGTACCCTTATTTTTCTACCTTTTTTGCAGCAACACTGGCCTATCAGAGCAGGTTCGACAATACTGAAAATTTCCTGTCCTGGTGTTCAAGCCTGCATTTGCTCCTGTCGAAAGGCCGGCAGCGCCAAGTACAGGCCTACCTTGAGTTTAGTGAGCGGTTTTTCAGAACAGGCATCCTTTATCAATCTCAAACGCTTGAATGGCGGATGGATGAAGCTGAATGGCGAATCATAACCGACACCGTGCCAACCCTAAACGTTAAAACAGGCAATCTCAGATGCGTAGCAGACCGCGATACGCTCTACATCTCCAATGCCACGGGCATCTATTTACCATTGTCCGATTTGTGGCGGGGCACAAATGGAATCGTAACCTGGGAAAGAATTGGGATAGATTCCGCGCAGATATATGCCAGACTTCTCAGCTATGAGATTTCACTTCGATCATCATCCTATTCAGCCGAATCGGCTCTCCTTTACTATCCTGCCTATTTCAGGCGCCCTCTGCCGGGCAGTTTCACCGACCGAACAATCACCGGCATCTCAGCCCAATCGGCTACGTATCCCAGGTTTAATGCGTTGAACGACAACTTATTCATAAACAACATATTCCCACAAATAGACTACCAAGGCGGTTTTGCACTTGAAGGCAGCCGGATTATTGGATATGGTACTGAGCAAAAAGACGCCGTTTGCACTATCAAGCGGAGAAACCTTCCGCAGATAAGGCTTAGTTCCCGTAGTTTTGTGATCCGCAACGACCGGTTAAGTTCACAGCGGGCTGCATTCAGCTTGTTTTTCGAAAAGGATTCAATTTATCATCCGGGGCTACAGGTTAGATACCAGGCTGCGACTCATGAGCTTGCCCTTATACGAAATGATGAAGGAATTTCGAAAAGCCCGTTTTCTAACACATTCCACAATATTGAAATGTTAGTAGATGGTTTATATTGGAACCTCGGCGAAACCTCCATCCAAATGGGATCAATACAAGGGTTGCAGCGCGAAAGCGAAGCATTTTTTGAATCGGAACATCTCTTCTTAATTGACCGGTTCTTTCAGCTCCAGGGAATAGATAAAGTGCATCCTGCTGCCGTGCTCAGCAGTTTCACGCGCAATCGCCGATCAAATACGTTTTACCATGAGGAACTTGCCACTCACATGAAAATTGATCTGCCCCAGGTTAGTGCCATGCTTATTAATCTTGCTGTTCAGGGCCTTGTTTTCTATAACTCCGAAAGTGGCCAGGTGATTGTGAAAGACCGCCTGAAGCATTATGTAGACGCCATAAACAATCGCACTGATTATGATGTGATTAGCATACATTCGAAAGTAGAAGGCCAGGTAAATGCACTGCTCAATCTGAACAACTTCGACCTCACCATTCGCGGAGTGACCGAAGTAAAACTGAGCAACACACAAAGAGTGTTTATATTTCCCGACAAAGGAGAAATTGTATTGAAGCGGAATCTTGATTTTACATTTTCCGGAAAAATTCTGGCCGGCTACTTTGAATTTTATGCCAGTGAATGTGCCTTTCAGTACGATGCTTTTAAACTTAGCATTCCGCAAATTGACTCGCTGGCCTTTAATGTGCCTGTAGAATCCAAAGATAAAAACCTTGAAGACGGCCTGGAGCGTGTTAAAACTGTACTGTCCGATATTAGCGGTGAGCTGCTGATAGATCATCCTAACAATAAATCCGGTAGGTTTGCCCTGTATGAATACCCGAAATTTTCATCAACCACTGAGTCGTATGTATATTTCGATCAGCCATATATCCAAAATGGAGCTTATAAAAGGGAAAATTTCTATTATCATGTGCTGCCTTTCACGATAGATAGCCTGAACAGTTACACTACGCTTGGTATCAGATTCAATGGCTATCTGTTCACAGGCGGGATGCTGCCCGAAATACGGGTGCCGCTTATGGTTCAGCCAGATTTTTCGCTCGGATTAAATTACAAAATGCCTACCGGAGGAATGCCAATGTATCACGATGTGGGCCGGGCTTTTGTCGAATTGACTCTGAGTCAGCAGGGGCTTCGCGGCAAAGGAAAAATTGAGTACCTGAGCTCGGTGTCCTCGTCAAAGGATTTTCTTTTTCACCCCGATAGCATTACAGCCATGCTCGATGAATTTGCGCTTAATGAATGGCAAGGTGATAATTCCTGGCCAGCAGTAATTGCAAAAAATATTTCGCTACGATGGTTAATTGAAAAGGAGCAGATGATTTTACAAACTATTAAAAATGAGCCATTTGCAATGTATGATCAACAGGTTTTGCATCGGGGGCATCTCATGTTTAACCAGAATGGGCTGTTTGGTTCAGGAAAAATCACGATGGATATAGCTGAAGCTGCATCAAATTCGTTCAGGTTTCAACGAAAAATAGTAGGCTCCGAAACAGCTTCATTCAAATTAACTTCACCTGCAAGTGGAACACTACTAAGCAACAATAATGTCTCCTTTGCTTTAGATACTGAGCTACGGCAGGCAATTTTATCAGCTAGTAAAAGCAGTAGTTACACAGAGTTTCCTGTAAATCAATATAGATCTAACCTTCCATCGCTTCGCTGGGAGATTGATTACCGGGAAGTTTATCTCAGTAGCGATGCTGCCCAATCTGAAGTCGCTTACAAATCGTGTGAGTTTGTTTCAACTCATCCCAGGCAGGATAATTTGCGGTTTCCTACAACAGGTGCTTACTTCGATATGCGCGATGTTCTGCTGAATATCGAAGGGATTCCAGCGATTCAGGTAGCTGATGCCGGAATTATTCCAATTGACGGCAAGATTGTCGTCCAGGCCAAAGCTGTGATGAAGCCCCTCGAAGGGGCCCGGATTATTGCCAACACCAGCACGCGTGATCATCAGTTATATAATGCAACAGTCAATATTTCGGGTAGGAAAAAGTACTCAGCATCCGGAGTTTACGACTTTACTGACGAGTCGGGTAAAATGCAAACCATCTATTTTAATGAAGTTGGTGTTGATACGGCAGGCATAACCTATGGGCTGGCCTCTGTCAAAGACTCAGACTTTTCATTGAGTAATCATTTCGATTTTCGCGGAAACATAAGTTTTAAGGCCGACAAAAAAGATTTTTATTATGAAGGAGGATATAGGATCAAACATGAATGCAGCGAAACACCACGCAATTGGGTGCAGTTTAAAGGCAAGATCAGCAGCGAGAATACCATGCTGCCCATAGTCGAAAACCCAAAGGATATCAACGGTGCCAACTTGTCGGCATCCGTAGTGTTCAGTCTCGCATCATCGAAGGTTTATAGTTGTTTTCTTGAAAAGAAAGAATTTCCGGGTGACCAGGAAATGCTAAAGGCTAATGGCAGCATACGTTTCGATGCCCCCACAAACCGATACTTAATCCATAACGATCCATCCGGTTTGGATACCATTAAATCAAACTCGGTCCTTGCTTTCGACATATTCCGCTGTCATGTATCAGGATGGGGCGAAGTGAACCTGGGCCAGGATTTTGGCCAACTGAAAATGAAAACCGCGGGCGGAATTGATCATTATATTCTCAATGATTCCAGTGTATTGCAGTTGTTTGCGGTTCTTGACTTTTTCTTTGATGACAATTCGCTCCGGTTCATGGCTAATAAAGTGAACTCCTTTAACCTTCCCGGGCTTAATGTTGGCGGTAGTCTTTTCAGCCTTGGCTTGACAATGCTAACTCAACCCGAGAACGTTAAACAATTACTGGATGAGTTAAAACTCTACGGTTCTTTCAGACGCTTCCCTACTGAGTTGTCAAATACGATGATCCTTAGCGATCTGAATCTGCAATGGAATAAAACAACCCGCTCTTTCACAAGCTATGGCCCCATCGGAGTGGTTGTGATTAACAAAATACTGGTCAATAAGTCAGTGCCGGGGCATGTGGAAATTGTACGAAGGAGAACCGGGGATGTAATGAATATTTACCTCGAACCCGATCGAAATGAATGGTATTTTTTCAGCTATTCAAACGGAATCATGCAGGCCATCTCGTCGAACAATGAATTCAACAATATGCTTGTCGGGCTAAAGGAACCTCGTCGTGTGTTGAAGACAAATCCGGGGGAGGAACCCTATCAATTCATCATCTCGACACAGCAAAGCCGGAATGCCTTCATACGCAGAATGAGATCTAACTAACAGCCTTATAAATTACGTATTAACACAGCAGTAGCGACAGTAGCAGCGGCAGTGGCAGTGGCAGTAGCAGTAACAGTAGGCAGGACTGCTGCTGCTACTCTAACAGTAAGTTGTTTCTGATTATAGTATAATAAGTACATCATGTTGATTAATGGTTGAAAAATATTTTACACTCTTATGCATTTATATGATAGGCTTTGAATTTTTAATGTAACTTTGTTGTGTTATCAAACCAAAAAAAATATTCATATGAAGTTTATCGTCTCCAGTGCCGTATTGCTGAAAAATCTTCAGGCTATCAGTGGTGTGCTTAGTTCAAGTAGCGCCCTGCCCATCCTTGAGAATTTCCTTTTTGAACTCGAAAATTCCACTTTGCGTGTCACAGCCAGCGACCTTGAAACAACAATGACCGTTTCAATCCCGCTTAGTTTGGCCGAAAATGGCGGGTCGGTTGCAGTACCATCGAAAATACTGCTGGAAACTCTTAAAACTCTTCCCGATATTCCCATCACTTTCAACTGCGATACGCATAATCACTATGTCATTGAGCTGATGACAGGCGAAGGTAAATATAAGCTTAGTGGCCAACCTGGCGACAATTATCCAAGGCCACCCGAGATGGAAGAAGTTACTTCAATCACCGTTGACTCAGGTTTGCTGGCGCAGGCAATCAGTAAAACGGTTTTTGCTACAGGTAATGATGAACTCAGGCCTGTTATGTCTGGCGTTTTCTGCGAACTTACCCCCGACGACTTCACATTTGTAGCTACTGATGCACACAAACTTGTCCGCTACCGGCGAACCGATGCCAGGGCCGATGATTCAGTTTCTTTCATCTTCCCCAAGAAACCCCTTAATCAGCTTAAAAGTCTTTTTGCCACCGAAGATGCACCGGTTAAACTCGACTATAACAATACCAATGCTTCATTCACCTTCAAAAACTTTCACTTGGTTTGCCGCCTGATTGACGGAAAATACCCCAACTACGAAGCGGTTATTCCGCGCGATAATCCCAAGAAACTGCTAATCAACCGGGTGACTTTCCTCAACGCCATACGTAGAGTTTCCATCTTTGCAAACCAGTCAACACACCAGATCAGGGTCACGATAAACGGACAGGAGCTCCAACTGGAGGCCGAGGACATTGACTATGCAAGCGAAGCCCGCGAAAGGCTCGCCTGCAGTTTCGAAGGAGAGGACATTGAGATAGGATTCAACTCACGCTTCCTGGTCGAAATGCTCAATAACATTGATTCGGCCGAGATCAGTCTCGAAATGTCGGAACCTAACCGTGCAGGTATCCTGCTCCCTGTGAGCAAAGAAAACGATCATGAACAAATACTTATGTTGGTAATGCCGGTGATGCTTGCTTAGTAACCACTTGACTACCATCTTCTTTTTTTGAAGATTGAACTGATTGAATACTATAAGTGCTTTTCTCACCGGCCATAATTGATTTAAAAACGTTCATTAAATTCTGCAGTTATGAAAAAAACACCAGCCATTTGCCTAGAGTGTGTCATCATTTTCTTCGCTGTGCTACTGGCTACAGTTTCTTGCGATGAAGACCTCTTAACGGTTAAAGTGCCCATCACCAAAGAGTTTAATTTTAAAATTGACTCTATTGGACTTAAGTCGGCGGAGCCCCTTCTGTTCGAGTCTCAGGTTGCCTTGAATCTCGATAGCCTTATTACTGCCCATGACGGAGATCCGGATGTGATTAAGAAAGGCAACCTAAAATCCGCGACCATTACCATCCTTCAACCCCCGAACATTACTTTCGGCTTTATCAATTCTCTGCGCGTAAATGTTCAAAAACCACCCCAAGCGCCAATTGATATTGCCACTGCCCAAAACTCAAACGCTTTGGCACGCGAACTCACCTTCCAGATTGAGCAGAGCCAGGATGCACTGGGTTATTTGAAGCAAGGCGGTAGTTTCTTCGTTCGGCTTTATGGCAACATGAATTCTCCGCTGCCGGTCAAAGAAGCCACCCTTAAGTTACGATTGGAGTGGGAAGTTACAGTTGGATTGATCTAAAAAAAACAGGTAACCACCCGGGCTTCCTGCCTAAGTTTTTTTTATTTGCCCTTCTGCTAAAGTGTTGGCCCTGCTGCCACTAAGCGCTTACCTTCGGGAGTATCGGTGTATTTTACGAAATTATTAATAAACCGCTTAGCCAGGTCTTTGGCTTTTTCTTCCCAGTCGGCAAGGTTGGTATAGGTATCCCTTGGGTCAAGAATGCCGTCTTTTACTCCCGGCAAATGGGTAGGAACTTCCAACTCGAAGTAAGGGATCATGTTGGTGGGTGCCTGGTCAATGCTTCCATCGAGAATGGCATCAATGATGGCACGTGTGTCTTTGATCGAGATGCGCTTGCCGGTTCCATTCCATCCAGTGTTCACGAGATAGGCTTTTGCATCCACGGCAGTCATCCTTTTTACTAATTCTATGGCATACCTGGTGGGATGCAAGGCCAGGAAGGCATTGCCAAAACAGGCTGAAAATGTTGGCTGTGGTGATGTTACTCCAAGTTCGGTGCCCGCCAACTTAGCAGTAAAACCCGAAAGGAAATGATATTTGGTCTGGTCGTGTGTGAGCTTCGAAACCGGTGGCAATACACCAAATGCATCAGCAGTGAGGAAAATCACCTTGGTAGCGTGGCCAGCTTTTGATACCGGTTTCACGATGTTATCAATATGGTAGATAGGATAAGAGACCCTGGTATTTTCGGTTTTCGAGGAATCTGCAAAATCAATACTTCCATCGGGTCGCACCACAAGGTTTTCAAGCAGAGCGTCCGTACGTATGGCACGGTAGATATCCGGTTCATTTTCTTCGCACAGATTGATGCACTTGGCATAGCAGCCACCCTCGAAATTGAAAATACCTTCGTCGTCCCAACCATGTTCGTCGTCGCCGATCAGTGCCCGTTTCGGGTCGGCCGAGAGGGTAGTCTTTCCGGTACCGGATAAACCGAAGAAAATGGCAACATCGCCATTTTTACCTACATTGGCCGAGCAGTGCATGGAAGCGATGCCCCTAAGAGGCAGGTAATAGTTCATCATCGTAAAAATACCTTTCTTCATCTCGCCACCATACCAGGTTCCGCCTATGAGTTGCATCCGTTCTTTGAGATTGAACGCAACAAAATTCTCGGAGTTCATTCCCTGCTCCTTCCATTGCGGATTGGTGGTTTTCGATGCATTGATCGAAACGAAGTCGGGGATAAAAGTCTTTAGCTCTTCATTGGTCGGTCGGATGAACATATTCTTTACAAAATGCGCCTGCCAGGCTACTTCCACAATAAAACGGACATTCAAACGGGTATCGGGATTCGCGCCGCAGTAAGCATCAACAACATACAATTTCTTACCCGAAAGCTGTTCGGTAGCAATCTTTCTCAAATGTTCCCATGTTTCGTAGCTTAATGGTCGGTTATCGTTTTTCCCGATGGTTGACCACCATACAGTATCTTTCGATACATCATCCATCACAATGAATTTGTCCTTAGGCGAACGGCCTGTAAACTTTCCGGTATCCACCGAAACAGCACCAGTGTTGGTTACGATGCCTTTTTCGTACCCCTCCAAGGCAGGATCGGTTTCGTGTTTATACAACTCTTCGAATGAAAGATTGTAGTAAATAACTTTCACGTCGGCGATGCCATAATGGCCCAGGTCTGGTGCCTGAATCTCTTGCATATTCTGATTTTGAAGTTCCTGCATGATGGGGAAATTTGGTATGAATAATAAACTTCATAAGCCCGGTAGGGCTTTCCTATTGAAGATGGAAGATTATTTCTTCTTTTTCTTATCTTTCCCGGCTTTCTTATCTTTTTTCTGTTTCCACCTATTTTTTGCCTCTTTCAAAGCGGTTTTGGTTGCTTTGCAGGCTTGTTTTTCCCGCACGGAGGCTTGGGCAGCGGCAAGGCGTGCAATGGGAACACGGTAGGGTGAGCAGCTTACGTAATCCATACCCACCAAATGGCAAAATTCAACCGAATTGGGTTCGCCGCCATGTTCACCACAGATGCCAACCTTCAGTTTTTTGTTTGTGGAGCGGCCTTTGCAGATAGCCATGTCAACAAGTTGACCAACACCTTCGCGGTCGAGTACTTGAAAAGGATCGTGCTTTAGCAGGCCTTTTTGAAGGTATACGGGCAGGAACTTACCCGCATCGTCGCGTGAGTATCCAAAAGTCATTTGGGTAAGGTCATTGGTTCCAAAGGAGAAAAATTCGGCCGATTCGGCAATGCGATCGGCGATAAGAGCGGCACGGGGCACTTCAATCATGGTGCCTACGAGGAAGTCAATGCTGTCGTTGCGCTTGGCAAACACCTGCGCAATCGTATCGCGGACAATTTTTTCCTGCAATCGAAGTTCTTCCAGTGTCCCGATAAGCGGGATCATGATCTCGGGAATAGCATTTATACCCCTCGCTTTCAGATTCAAGGCAGCTTCGATAATGGCGCGTGCCTGCATCTCGGTAATCTCGGGATAGGTGTTTCCTAGCCGGCAGCCACGATGACCGAGCATAGGGTTGAATTCGTGAAGCCCATCAACCTTGGCCTTAACTTCTTCAAGGGTGATACCCATTTCCTTAGCCATCTCCAATTGGTTGGCTTCTTCGTGGGGAACAAACTCATGTAGCGGCGGGTCGAGCAACCGAATGGTTACAGGCAGGTCTTGCATGGCTTCAAAAATACCTTCAAAATCCTCACGTTGGATTGGGAGTAACTTGTCGAGGGCGGCTCGACGACCGGCTTCGTCAGCAGCTAGGATCATTTCGCGCATGGCTTTGATGCGATCACCTTCAAAGAACATATGCTCTGTACGACACAAACCTATCCCTTTAGCTCCGAAGTTGCGGGCTACTCTTGAATCTTTTGGAGAATCGGCATTCGTGCGAACATACATTCTGGTGTATTTTTCGGCCCACTCCATCAATTCGGCAAAATCACCGCTCAGCTCAGGGATGCGCGTCTGAATCTGCCCATCATAAACATCGCCAGTACTGCCGTTAAGGGAAATGAAATCGCCTTCCTTGTATTGTTTGCCTCCAGCTTTCATAGTGCGTGCCTTGTAATCAATTTGGATACTTCCTGCACCCGACACGCAGCATTTGCCCATGCCGCGGGCTACGACAGCAGCGTGCGATGTCATACCACCACGGGCAGTGAGAATGCCTTTTGCGACGTTCATACCACGCAAGTCTTCGGGCGAGGTTTCTATGCGTACCAATATCACTTTCTTGCCCTCTTCAACCCACTTCTCA